>JAHIRL010000061.1 GCA_018818755.1 Patescibacteria group bacterium | reverse complement strand
GAGGGATTCACCAGGGTTGCAGCTTTTGTGCCTACAGAAGGTTCGGGAGCAAGTCAGTTGAAATTGTATGAGGAAGGATATTCTTTGGTGGTGGCTAATCCTTGGGTTGTTTTGGTAAATAATAATGATGCAGGATCTGAGGTAATGGCTCATGAGATTATGCATACTTATTGTGCGGTGGATGAAGATAAATCGGCTAAAGGGATTGTTGCTAATACTTTTGTGTGCGGGGAAGGGGCGATGCCTATCAATTGGAATAAAAATCCAACAAACGACGATAAAGGAACTACAATTACTACGGGATTTTGGGTGGAGAAGAGGAAGTTTATGGGGATGCCTAATGATCCTTTGTACTCCTTGATGGGTAGGGATGAAAAAAATCCTCGCTGGGTTTCTAATCAGCTGTATGTCGGGGTGGGAATTAATTTGCAAACTTTCCCTATGAATATGGTTACAAATATTTTAACTAACGAGCCGAGCGGTTCTGCCTATGAAAACTAATTTCTGGAAAAATTTGGTGCTGGGGCTTGTGGCGATCGGGATTCTTATGCCGAGTGCTTTTGCGGTGAGTTATGAGGATTTGCCGGATGTTTTTGAGGTTTCGGGTGTGCGAGTTGAGGAAAGTGGGGATATCTATTGTGCGGGGAAACGGGTGGAGCATTCTAGTGTGGGTGGCTTCCAGGAGTTTGAGGGGGCTTATAGCGCAAAGTTGATGGATGGCAGTAAGGAGCTTGTGAGCATGGACTTCCCTATCGTTCAGCATCAGGATTTTGACGAGGAGGCCATGCCTTTCGCTTTCAATATGCCTTATGAAGAGGATGCGGACGCGCTGGTGATTCTTGATTCTCGTGGAGTTGAGAAGTGTAGGTTGGAACGATCGAAGTATGCGCCGGACTTGAAGATTAAAAAATTTGAGAATGGGGAGCTTGAGTTTGAGATGAGCGATGAGGATGAAGATTATTTGTTGGCGGATATTTTTGTGGTGATGGATGGTGGTCGCGAGTGGATAAAGGTGGGGGGTGAACTTACGGAGAGTTCTTTTACTGTGAGTTCTGCGGTTAAAGGTGTGCGGGTCGTTGTGGAAGATGGCTTTAATTCGGTCAGCGAGGAGAAGTTTTTGAGTGGCTTTGATGAAGATAGTTTGTATGAGGATATGGATTATGAGGAGGTGATGAAGATTGTGCCGGTGAGTTCTATGGATACCTGGGAGGTGGGAGATGTTGATTATGAAGATGAGGATGAAGGGGTCGGGGGATCGGATTGGGACTGGGATTTTGATATTCCCTGGATGTGGATAGCTATTGGGCTGGGAGTGATTGTTTTCGTGGTTGTGGTGGTGAAATTTTTGAAAATTATTCTTGTGATTGCAGGGTTGATTCTTTTGGCGGTGGGAGGATTTGTGGTTTATGAGTTGTCCTCTGTTGGGGGCGGTGTTCCTGATTATCAGCCGCCGGTTGTGGAAGACAAAGTGGATGAGGTAGCGAAAGAGCCGCAGAGCGATAAATCTCTCTATGAACAATATCTGGAGGCTTATAATAAATATTCGGCGGATCCTAGTGAGGAAAATCTTAAAAAATACAGTGAACTAAAGGCCGCTTATCAAAAAGACCTTTATGGGGATTATGAAGACGAGCTTGATAATATGGAACAGGGATTGCCGCTGGAGATGGATCTGGAAATGGTATTGGAGAATGTTGAAGCCTCTTCGTTTTTGCCGGATGATAAATATGACTACTCCCCTTACAATGCTATCGATACTAACAAAAAGACCGCTTGGGTGGCCGGGAAGCCTTTGGGTGAAACTATTCGTTTTGATTTCGCTCGGGAGTGGTCGCTTGATTGGTTTGATCTTTTCCCTGGCTATGCCAGCAGTGAGGAGACTTATTTCAAAAATAATCGTTTAAAAACTGTGGAGTTGGAGTTTTCGGATGGATCTGTGGAAACTGTGGAACTTGATGATGCTTATTATGTGCATACTTTAGAATTCCCAAATAAGGTCACTACCTATGTTTTGATTCGGGTGCTGGATGTTTATCCGGGCTCTAAGTATAATGATACCTGTATTTCCGATGTTTATTTTTAACCTTAAACCTATGAAAAAATTACTTGTTTTGATGGCGCTTATGTTGCCGATGGCTTTTGGATGTGGCCAAGAACCGATAGATGAGAATCCACAAACTGATGAGGTGGATGAGGTGGTGGATTTGGTGATGGTTGAAGACAATGCGGATAATTATATTATCTATATGAACGAGGCTTATGGTTATTTTGCAAAATACCCTTCGGCGTGGTCAATAGGTTTTTTTGGGGAGGAGCCGGAAAAAGCTAATCCGGTCTGGTTTGTGAGCAAGGAAGATGATCTTGTGGGCGGAGATGGTGGGCTTCCCCAAGGGGCGAAAATCCAGGTTTTTGTGCAAAACTTGGCGGAGCTCGAGGAGGTTGATGAGAGTTTTCCGGAGATTTCCGTGATTGATGATTGGGTGAACTGGGAAAAGGAAAACCAGGCTAGCATTGAGGATGAGCTAAATGGGCCGTCTGTGGAAAATAAGGTGGAGCTTGCTGGAGTTTCGGCTATTCGCTTTGATTATAATGATCCGGAAAATGAGTATGTGGGCAGTAGTGTGAAGATAGAGTTCTTGGGTAAGGACAAGGAAAATGTTTATGTTATCCAATATTTCGGATCGGAGCCGGATTACACCGAACAGATGCCCTATTTTGAGAAATTTATTGAAGACTTTTCGTTTTAATTATTAATCCTAAATATTATGAAAAAATTCCTCGTTTTTATCCTGGTAGTTTTGCTGGGCGTGGCCTTTTATTACTATTTGCAAAACTATGGCGGTGATCAGTATGCTACATACAGTAATTCGCGTTATTCTTTTGAAATAGACTATCCAAGCGATTGGGTGCTGGGCGAGCAGGAAGAGAATAATGCCGGGCGGAGTTTTGCGCCGGTGGATGAGAGTGTTTATTGTTATGCTTATGGTTTTGCCAATGCTCTGCAAAATATACAGGGGCAGCCGCAGAGCTTGGAGGAATTTGTGGATTGGTTTGTGGAAAATATGGATGTGCGTTTGATCGAGCAATCGCCTGAAACAATGGATGGCGTGCCAGATATGGAGTTTATTGATTGGTCTATTGAGAATGTGGATGCAACTTTGATCGAGCGATCCCCAGAAACCATGAGTGGTATTCCAGCTGTGGAGCTTTTGGTTGAGGAGGAGGGTAAAAAAAGGTATTCGCTTTATACTTTGAATGATCAAGAAGGAATTGGTTTTTATTGTATTTTAAATGATCCTGCGATGGAGGAAATGTGGAAGGCGCACTACGATTATATGAAACGGACAATTAGGCTGTTGCCGATGGAGGAGAAGAATCTATTGTCTTGTGATTTTTTATTGCAGGGTGGGATAGAAGAACTCAAGGATCAGCAAGTTTTTGAGGATCAAAAATATACAGAAGTAACGATTACCTCTCGTGAGGCTTGGGATACTGAACGATTGCCAAAGCAAGTTTCTGAGCTGGAGGGGCAGGGTTACGAGTGTATGCCGATTCCTTTCAAGTTTGGTAAAGATGAAGGTGATGGGGGTGTCCCCTCGGTGGAAATTGTTCAGTGGACCTGTGACCTACCCTATGAGGAGCAAATGTATATTGCGGATAGTGAGGCTGTGCCAGAGGGATTTGAGTGTACAAAAGAATCCTGTGCGGATGCCAGCGGGATGGAGAGCGTGCTGAAATTTTGCTATAGATAGTCGGCGATTTTTTCTATTAAGACCTGCAGTTCGGGATCGATTATTTGCATGTTTGTATTTTTGCGGATTTTTGAAAATTTGGCAACGAGGAAATTTGCACTCTCACCCTATGAGTGCTAGACAAGCAGGAAGTAGCGCGATATACTATGTTCATGCAAAAAGATCTGTATAAAATTTTGGGAATCGAGAAAGGCGCGAGTGATGCCGAGCTTAAATCCGCTTACAGAAAGATGGCTTTAAAATGGCATCCAGACAAGCATAAAGGCGATAAGGATGCTGAGACTAAGTTTAAGGAAATAAATATGGCTTATGAGATTTTGTCAGATAAATCCAAGCGTCAGCAGTATGATACTTTTGGTTCGACGGGGGGGTCGGGCGGACATGGTGGTGGAGGTGGATTTTCCGGTTTTCAGGGTTTTGATTATGGAAATGGAGGAGGGGATTTTGCAGATATTTTTGAATCTTTTTTTGGAGGTGGGGGTGGAAGGTCTCGTAGAGCGAAGGATGGGCCGATGAGGGGAAATGACATTGAAGCCAATGTGAAGATTAGTTTTGAAGAGGCAGTTTTTGGGACAGAGAAGGAGCTTGAGATAAGTAAGCCGGATGTTTGCGGGCATTGTGATGGAAGCGGTGCAGAGCCGGGAAGTCCTATAAAGACTTGTGAAAACTGTGGTGGAGCCGGTGAGATTCGGAGTGTAAAAAATACTATTTTGGGACAGATGGCTACTACTCGTACTTGTGATATGTGTGCCGGTAAGGGGAAGGTTCCGGAGAAAAAATGTGGAAAGTGTCATGGAACTACAAGGGTGCGGGAAAAGGATCGGGTGAAAATAAAAATTCCTGCGGGGGTGGATAATGGCTCTACTATCAGACTGAGCGGCAAGGGTGAGGGTGGAGTTAACAAGGGCCCAAGCGGAGATCTTTATATAAATTTGGTTGTTGAGCCAAGTAAAAAATTTGTGAGATATGGGCAGGATATTCATAGTGAAGCTAAGCTACATTTGCTTCAGGCTGTGCTTGGTGCGGAGGTAAAGGTTGAGACCGTTCAGGGTAAGGCAACAATAAAAATCCCGCCAGGGACGGAGGATGGAAAGGTCTTCAAATTAAGCGGTAAGGGCGTACCGAAAATCAATTCATCATCTCATGGGGATCATTTAGTGAAGGTGAAAATTGATGTTCCGGCGAAACTCTCCAAGAAGGAACGAGAACTTTATGAACAGCTGGCAAAAGAGTCTAAAG
>JAHIRL010000060.1 GCA_018818755.1 Patescibacteria group bacterium | reverse complement strand
TTTTTATCATTTCTTTCATTTTAAGTCTACTTTTAAGTTTTCTTCTTGGCTACACTGTTTTTCGATATTGGGAAATTGAGATCAGCAAAAGTCCGCTTGTGGTTGTCAAGGATACTTCTGATAATTGAGTTGAGGGCGAAGGGGGAGTGGAGTATTTTGAATCAGAATTACAACTAACAATCAAGAATATGGCAATGTCATTGAATAGGGCGCAGTTGATCGGAAATCTTACGCGTGATCCTGAAATGAAACAGATTCCGAGTGGGCAGGTGGTAGCTAGTTTTGGGATCGCTACAAATTTTACCTGGAAGGACGCAAGTGGTGAGAGGCAAACAAAAACTGAGTTTCACAATATTGTGGTTTGGGGAAAGCTTGCAGAGATTTGTGGGCAGTATCTTAAAAAAGGTGCGAAAGTTTTTATTGAGGGACGGATTCAGACCAGAGACTGGGAAGGGGAAGATGGAGTTAAGAGGTATAGAACCGAGATCAATGCCGATAATATGATTATGTTGGATTCTCGGGGAAATCCTACAAGTGAAGGGATGGAGAGAGAGGCAGGAGGAGTGAGTGAGCCTGTAGCGGAAAAAGCCCCAGCTCCAGTAGGGGATGAGGTAAAGATTGATGACTTGCCGTTTTAGTAAGGAATTCGCTTTGCTCATGTTGCGCTAGCCCGGACTAGTAAGGGGCTAGCGGGAGCTTTCGTCTGCTTCGCAGACTCAGCTCTAGTAAGGAACGGCCATCCAATTGCACATGATTGCCTTAAAATTTAGGCGAGAATCAGAGGTGGAACAGCCGTTCCAACGAAATGCGCTCATTAGGTTTTTAAATGCTTTCGGTGAGGAGAGATTTAAAAACATTGGTCTAATTGAGCGGCAGTGTTTTCTGTAAGGAAAGGCCAATTTCTCCTTACAAAGGTGTTGTCTACAAAAGATTTTGTTTTGTAGAACGCCTCCCTACCGCAATTTTTGTTTTTGTATGAAATGGACGAAAATTTTGGTTTTTGTTCATTTTATTTTTGTTTTTGTCCGCTCGTTTGCATTAGCGTGATGCCAATGTGAGCGGCGCTTTGGATAATATTCCTTTTTGGTTTGGCCGGAAGAAATATTATGGAAAGTAGGGAGTAGCAGACAGAAAGATATACCGGAATACAGCTTCCTATCTGCTAGCCCCCACTTTCATTGCGGTAAATTTTTAGGATCGGTTTAGTCTTTTTTATTGACTGAACTGTGAATTATATCAAAT
Source organism: Patescibacteria group bacterium (assembly GCA_018818755.1). Classification (GTDB taxonomy): domain Bacteria; phylum Patescibacteriota; class Gracilibacteria; order UBA1369; family LOWO2-01-FULL-3; genus JAHIRL01. Next base: position 1,492 of record JAHIRL010000060.1, on the reverse strand, counting down.
TTTGGAACTTTTTGCAATGGGGAAGTGATGGGATTTTTTGGTGCTTTGTGTATAATCGTCTTGGGCAAATTAACTAATACAAACAAGGTGGCAGATGAAAGCTCTTTAGCAAAGGAATTTCTTGGAAAGTTGTTTCTAATTGTAGGTCCTTCCGGGTCTGGCAAGGGGACTGTGATTTCCGAGCTCAAAAGGAGATTCCCTGGTTTTGTTTATCCTATTTCTTATACAACTCGAGAAATTCGTGAGGGGGAGAGTGATGGAGAGGTCTATCATTTTGTGGAGCGGGGTGAGTTTGAGAAAATGATTGAGGCGGGAGAGTTTTTGGAATATGCGGTTGTGCATGAAGATAATTATTATGGAACGAGTAAGGAGGATATTTTGGTGCCTTTGCGAAAAGGGGCTGTTGTTGTGCGGGAAGTGGATATTCAGGGATTTTATTCGATTAAGGATTTGGTGCCGGCGGAAAATCTGGTGAGCATTTTTATGAAAGTGAGTGATAGGGAAGATTTGAAAGGGAGGATTCTGAGGCGTGGTGAGATAAGTGATGATGAGCTTGAGAGACGGCTTGATAGTGCACGCAAGGAGATTGCTCAAGCAGGAAGTTGTGATTATCAGGTTGAGAATAAATGGGGGGAGATAAAAAAATGTGTGAATGCTGTGGAAAAGATTATTGTGGAAGAAATTAAGGATCTTTACTAAATTATTTATTTAACCCTAACAATATGGTTATTGGGACAATAAAGGAAATCAAGGACAACGAGAATCGTGTGGGGCTAACGCCTTACGGTGTGAGAGAGCTTACTGAGGCCGGGATTGAGGTGATCGTTCAGGAAACTGCTGGGATTGGTAGCGGGTTTTCTGACAGTGAATATCGTGAGTGTGGGGCAACGCTAATGCGTGATCCCGAGGAAATCGTAAGAAATTGCGATATTCTGGTGAAGGTAAAAGAGCCGCTTCCGGATGAATACAATTTGTTGGAGCAGTTTGGGGGAAAGACTTTGTTTACTTATTTGCATCTTTCCGGTGTGGATAAGAGGTTAACAAAGGTTTTGGTTGATAATAATATTACAGCGATTGCCTATGAAACTGTTGAGGATGAAAATGGCCAGTTGCCTTTGCTTGCGCCAATGAGTGAGGTGGCCGGAATTTTGGCTGTACAGTATGGTGCTCATTATCTTCAGAAGAAATATGATGGGCGGGGTATTTCTCTTGGAAAGATTAGCAATATTCCAAGTGCGCGGGTTGTGGTTGTCGGTGGCGGATATGTTGGAGCTACTGCGGCTAGAACTGCGGCTGGAATGGGATCTCGCGTTAAATTGTTTGATATCAATCCTGCAAGATGTGAGGAGTTGAACAAGGAAATGAAGGAGTTTTTAGGGCCAAATCTTGGAGAGAATTTTGAGGCCCTCGTTCCTGATGCAGAAAATTACAACACTGCTTTGGAGGAATGTAATTTGCTTATTGGTGCGGTTTTGGTGGCCGGAACAAAGGC
>JAHIRL010000059.1 GCA_018818755.1 Patescibacteria group bacterium | reverse complement strand
TTTACCAATCCCAACTGCTTGCGCACATGGAAACTGCCATCATAAGTCGCCATCCCCACGGCATCCTGCCCACGGTGTTGCAGTGTCATCAAAGCATCGTAAGTATCCTGAGCGATATAATCATGACCGTAAATTCCAAGTACTCCACACATATTATTTGTAGTTATGAATTATTTTGGCCGCCTTTACCACATTTTCCATCAAACAGGCCACAGTCATCGGCCCGGCTCCCCCTGGAACAGGTGTAATATAAGCGGCTTTTTTAGCTATTTCCTCAAAGTCACAATCTCCAACCAAACGCCCGTCATCAAGTCTATTGATTCCGATATCCACAACCACAGCTCCCTCCTTCACCATATCTGCAGTAATCAAGTTCGCTTTCCCCACTCCCACACACAAAATATCCGCCCTCCTTGTATGAAAAGCCAGATCCTTAGTATGAATATGACAAGTGGTCACTGTCGCATTTCGGTTCAAAAGCATCGTAGATAAAGGCTTTCCAACGATATTGCTATGTCCCACAACAACAGCTTCTTTGCCTTTAGGATCAATATCATAATATTCCAACATTCTAATAACTCCCAGCGGTGTGCAGGGAGCCAAGTCTTCAAACTCAGTACTGAGAAACATCTTGCCCAGGTTGTAAGCGGTAAACCCGTCTACATCCTTTTTGGGATCGATAGCCTTAATGACTTCTGGTGTATAAATATGGTCTGGGAGTGGCAATTGCACCAAAATCCCATGCACAGTCTCGTCACTATTTAGTTCGTGAATTTTCCCGATCAATTCATCGTTACTCACATCTGTTTGGTAATCAATCTGCTCCCATTCAATCCCAGTAACAGCGCAGGCCAACTGCTTTGAGCGAATGTATGAGAGGGAAGCTGGATCTTTCCCAACAAGAATAACCACCAGCTTAGGATGAATATGGTCGAGGTGCATGCGGTTAACTTCGTGCGTCAAGCTGCCAAGCAATTCCTTTGATACCAATTTGCCATCCATAATTGCCATGATAAAACCCTTAAAAAATAAAAAAATCCCCCAAAACTTAAGGCAATTTAACTATATCTTTCCTGCAAAAAATCGTCAACTTCATTCCAGATCAACTTGGCCGTATCCACAACCTCCTCTTGCAATGGCACCTTCCTCCAGCCATATTTTCGGGCCGAAATTTCATGCTCGATTATGCACTTCTCAATCAACTCCTCATTTTGCTCATGAATATGCACATCTTCCTTCGCACTTCTGTCCCGTTGCCCTTCCATCATCAAAGCAAAATCCTCCTTCAGTAAATGTTGGTTCGCACTCTCCAGCCACTCCCGGTCAAGCCCCTTGGCCGCTCCCCAGGTTATTCCCGTCCCCGTATAATCCTCCGCCACCACAATCACACCGGCCTCAAGAAGTTTCAAAATCTTCGGCTGATACTGATAACGATTCAGTACAAACCACAACTGCAACTCATCTTCACTAATTTTCTGTTCTCCCTTGCCCCTCAAAACAGCATTGATAAAAGGGCCGGTGGGGGAGATATCATAAATCGGATATTTTAAATATTTGGCTTCATAACCCGCTTTTTTGATCTTGCGCGTTAAAATCTTAGCATGAGTAGATTTGCCGATATTATTGATTCCGTAAAGTGTAATAAGAACGCCTTTTTTCATAAAAAAATTAATTATATCCCCCCGTACTCCCAAATCCCCCCCGACTCTCTCTCTCGATCTCCGAAACCTCCTCCCACTCAAACTTATCAACTCTCACAAAAACTCCCTGAGCAATCTTTTCACCCTGCGAAATTTTCACCTCCTCATCTGTAAAATTATAAACCAGCACCTTAATTTCATCATCCTTCCCACAATAATCATGATCGATAATCCCAAAACCGTGCGGGGGAGTAAGCCCTTTCTTGCGAGGCGTGCTACTGCGTGAAGCCACAACCAGCATGTAACCCCTGGGCACCTCCACAATCAGATTTGTCGGCACCATCTCGATGCTCTTAGCTGGCACCACAAAATCTTCACGAGCCATAATGTCAAATCCGACAGACCCATCCGTTTCGTAGACCGGTAGTGGCAAATCCTTGTTTATTCGCTTGATGCGGACTTTCATGAGGCTTTATTTATTTGCAAATATAAGATAAAGTATCCACCGCTCATAAACAACCAAAAATGCGACCACTTTACATAAATCAAATCCTTTTAAATTGGATAATCACAGCCGAGTCTGATATCGATTTTGCCGTGGGCGGACAGGCTGTAATGGAAGGCGTAATGATGCGCTCCCCAAACAGTTTGGTAATTTCCGTTCGCAAACAGGCAGGGAATATCAAGAGCAAAAAACGCAAATATCGCACTCTCACACAGCGATTTCGCCTTTTAAACATTCCGATTCTGCGAGGTATAATCAATCTTTTCGAAATGATGTACATCGGAACCTCGGCTATAAACTTCTCGGCCAACGAAATGTTGGAGGATGAAACAGGCCAACCCGAGGGAGAAAAAACAAAGTGGCAAAAAGTAATCGAAGCCCTAATGATGGTTTTCTCTTTTATTTTAGCCATCGGCCTAAGCATCGTACTGTTTAAGGTAATTCCCCTAAGCATCGCCACTCTCCTCGAACGCTACTTCCCATCAATAAGCGAAAACTACATCCTCTTCAACGCAATTGACGGCGCCTCAAAAATGTTAATTTTCCTTTCCTACATTTACATTCTTACCTTATTCAAGAGTTTTTACCGCATTTTTGAATATCATGGAGCTGAGCATAAATCTATCAACACCTACGAAAATCATCAAAAATTGGTCCCCGAGAATGCAGCCAAAGAATCACGTTTCCATCCCCGTTGCGGTACAAGTTTCGTTCTCATAGTATTTGTAACCAGCATTTTGGTGTATACAGTGGTTCCCCGCCAACCGGATTTTCTATCCAATCTAGGTATGCGCATAGCCTTGCTTCCCCTAATAGCCGGGATTTCCTACGAATATCTCAAGTTAAGTGCTCGCTTTGTAGACAACATCGTGGTCCGCGCCATCATTACTCCCGGCCTTTGGTTTCAAAGGCTCACCACAAAAGAGCCGGACGAAGGACAGCTTGAAGTGGGCCTAAAATCGCTAAAGGACTCACTGGCAATGGAAGCAAGCGAGGTCTAAAAAAGCAAATTCGCAAAATATAGTCAACAAAGCCAAATATCGGTCTGAGAAATTTGACGAACCTCCAAAAACTATCTAAGTTAGAAAACCGCGACCACAAATCATGTTTAACAAATTTTACGAAAAATTAGGCTGGCCAAAAGAGCCCACCAAATTCACCGGCGAACAACTTGGTAAAGGCGCCGAGAACAAAGTCTACAATGAGCACAATTTTAGAGGTGAAGAAACCGGAGATGTTCTAAAAAAAAGGCTGGTGGTTTGGCTGGTGGCAAGATGCGCGAGCAATCACAAGAGAAATAGCTCTACTAATTGCAGAACAACTGGATATCAATTACATTCCCACCATTATCGATTATAAACCGACAGTTCAAGACAAGCAGGGCACAATCGATCATCCCATAGCAACTCTCACATCCCCAAAAATAGACAATATAGAGGAGTTAACTGTTAAAATCAGAGAGATCCGCGAGGATACAGAACATGATGTCTTCGAACAATTCTATACTTTGGCCCAGAAAGCCCAGAAATCATATGTGGAAAAAGGCTTCGGGATGGATCCTCTGGGTTTTGATGTTATAAAGATGGCTGTCCGGGGCCTTGTTTATACATTAGTTCTCAATCCGATCCAGGAAAGGTCTCCGGAAAGAATTCAGCCCTGCATCAATTGTCTAATAAATAAAACTCTAAGAGAAGGGGATATCCCGAACATAATACTGGCAAAAGAAACAATGATACTTGAAGGTGAAAGAGCCAAAAAATATCAGGGTAGCGAAGAACCCCTGACCGTCATGGAGAAAGGTAAAATCGCCCTTGCCGATGTTGGTATGTTCAATTTTAAAACCGGCCTAAAAAGGCACATAACTCAATTATGGCTCAAACCTCTGTTTTATTTGTCATGGGGCACAATTATGGAATTATTGGAGAGATACAAGCCGAAAATAGTAGAAAGAGAAGAGTGCCCATTCAAAGAGGGACAATATCTTCCGCTCACAAGAGCAAGCATCAAAGCTGTAAAAGCCACCGATTCCTTTCTAAGAGATTTATCGAAAAATCCCACCGAGACCATCAAGGATAGAATAAGAAATATAGATTTAGTAAAAATAGCCAAGAGTTTAAACCCCCTCCCTTTGTTGAAAAAAATCGCCAAAATTGGCATCGAATCAATAAAAGCCCCCCAACGCATCCCCGAAAAGCTTTGGAAACAAATTTGTATTGAAAACGAAAAACTTTGGCGCAAAATCGGCCTTGTTGTACTCGAGATAAATCTTCCGGCCTTCAAGGAGTATAACCGCAGGCACCCGAAAAAAATCGAAGACGACAAGTGCGCCTAAACTTTGGCCACGGCGGCGTGGCCAAAATGCTAAGTTTCTGCCCGCCAAAAAGCCATTTAGTGTCTTAAAACAGAGAAACTAACTCACCTTCACTTTCTCCAATGCAAGCCTAATCCCATCAATTTCTCCAAGAGGAACTTTAAAATTCCCTCTTGTAGGATCATTCAGACGCTTTTCTGTTTCCTCAATTTCCCGTTTAAACTCATTAATCTCTCTTGGGCTAGGCGGCTTCGGCAATTCAGAAAAACCCATTATCAATATGGTTAATAATGCTCTACTTTCCAGCCTCAGTTGCGCTGGCAACATCCACAGGAACACCAGGCCCCATTGCTGTGGCAAGTGTCATAGACTTAATGTAAGTCCCCTTTGAATTGGCAGGTTTATTCTCTAAAAGTGAATGAACAACTGCCACCAAGTTTTCTTTCAACTTCGCATCATCAAAAGAAACCTTTCCAATATTTAGATGAATATTCGCAAGTTTATCCACTCGCACCTCAACTCGCCCCATCTTAATCTCGGCAATAGCCTTAGCAATATCCAAAGTAACAGTGCCGGTCTTCGGGTTTGGCATAAGCCCTTTTTGTCCAAGAGTCTTAGCAATCTTCCCAAGTCCTTTCATTTGATCCGGGCTGGCAACAGCTACATCAAAATCAAGCCATCCTCCCGCAATTTTTTCCACCAATTCTTCGGTCCCTGCCGCGTCCGCTCCCGCATCCTTAGCCTCTTTCACTTTATCTTCACCAACAAAAGCCACAACACGCACCTCTTTACCGGTTCCCCCGGGAAGAGTCACGCTGGTTCTGATGTTTTGTTCAGCCTGTTTTGGATCCAACCCCATGTGAAAATGTACTTCCACACTGGAATCAAATTTCGTAACTGAAGTTTTTTTGACCAACTCAATGGCCTCGTCTAGCAAATAAGCCTCTTTCTCGATTAGCTTACGAGCTTCCTGGTACTTTTTTGATCTTTTCATGATTTTATTGATTATGTGGTAGGTAACGCCCCGCACATAAGCGAGGCTCCCACGAAATATTTATTTATCCTTCAACTTTTACTCCCATACTGCGTGCAGTTCCTCCGATAATTTTTACAGCCGCATCCAGATCATTTGCGTTCAAGTCTTCCATCTTGATCTTTGCGATATCTTCAAGCTGAGCTCTTTTGATAGTTCCAACCTTATCCTTGTGTGGAACTCCGGAGCCTTTCTTTAGATTGATAGC
>JAHIRL010000058.1 GCA_018818755.1 Patescibacteria group bacterium | reverse complement strand
CAAACCCTTAGCTATCTCAAGCTCGTCAATCTTCGCCTCATCCAGGGCCTTCTGCGCCAAGTCCTTAGAGATACCCTTTTTCTTGAGCTCCCGCCTCAGAACAAACTTTCCCCGGGGACTCAAATGCACCCGCAAACTCACATAATCTGCCGCAAATTTCCCATCATCTAAATATCCAAATTCCCCAAGCCTAGCCAAAGTATCCCCCACAGCCCCTTCATCCTCAAAACCTCTCTTTTCCAAATACAAGAAAAGCTTCGAAGTCATTTCTGCAACGGTGTAGCGTTTTTTGCTCACCAGCCGCAAAGAGTAACTCAGAAGCTTATTCTTTATATTATCTACCCCTCCAGTCATAATTATTTGGGATTTTTAGCAACCACGGCTTCAATATCTTTAGGATTTCCAGACATAAGAGCTTTAAGATCTTTCTCGATTGCCTTCATTGTCTTATCGTTATCTCTCAAGAAAATTTTTGCATTCTCTCTCCCATGACCAAGTTTGGTATCACCATAGCTGAAGAAAGCTCCAGCCTGCCTGGCAACATTGTATTTGGTTGCCAAATCCAGAATGTCTCCTTCAAATGATATTCCTTTGTTGTACATAATATCAAACTCAGCAGTTTTGAATGGGGGAGCAATTTTGTTTTTAACAATCTTCACCCGCACCCTATTTCCTATTAGCGATTTCTCCACAGCACCCGGCTCTTCAATTTTTCCAATAGCCCTAATATCCATACGAACAGAAGAGTAAAACTTGAGAGCCTGCCCACCTGTGGTAGTTTCAGGATTTCCAAACATTACTCCTATCTTCATTCGCAGTTGGTTTAGGAAAATAACCGTAGTTTTACTTTTAGAAATAATGGCGGTGAGTTTGCGCAGAGCCTGACTCATAAGCCTGGCTTGCAATCCCATGTGAGAATCTCCCATATCTCCATCTATTTCTGCTCGAGGAGTAAGAGCCGCAACAGAGTCTATAATTAGAACATCCACCGCATTACTACGCACAAGTGTTTCCACTATTTCCAGAGCCTGCTCACCACTGTCCGGCTGGGAAAGAAGCAGATCATCCACATTAACACCGATTTTTTTAGCATATTCAGGATCCAGCGCGTGCTCCGCATCCACAAATGCACAAATGCCACCGCTCTTTTGAGCTTCTGCAGTAATATGTAAGCTGAGGGTGGTTTTTCCAGAACTTTCCGGACCATAAATTTCCACAACTCGCCCCCTGGGAACTCCGCCGCCCAAAGCCATATCCAAGGAAATAGAACCTGTTGAGATAGTTTCGATGGGAACTCTTTGCCCATCGCCAAGTCGCATAATTGCGCCCTTACCAAAGTTTTTTTCGATTTGAGCCATTGCTAACTCGAGAGATTTTTGCTTTTCATTTACATCAGACATTTTTTTTGAGGTTAATTGATTATTTTTTCGATAGCTGATCGTGCCATCAGTATAGGTGAGCGAGCACTCACCGTCAAGGCTTTTTTTTTATATCCAAGAAAAGCCTTAACAAAGCCACTCTAGCAAAAGCATCTTACGATTTTCTAAAAAAAAATTAACAAAAATCTAAACTTTCTCAGCTTCTCCCTTTTCCTCTACTTTTTCCTCCTCCTTATCATCATCCAGATGGAAAAAGCTACTTATGCTCTTCTTTGTCCCAAAAGCTACATTTTTTGTGCCACATTTTTTACAGGTATAAACATATTTGTTGCCGACACGATTGGTATCAACAAGCTCCTCGCAGTCCTTACAGTAAAAGACTATGTCATTATTTTCTTCAGTTTTGTTTGTCATGGATATCGTTAGTTGTTTTTTGGATATTATCAATCATGGCATCAATATCGACATCGGAATCATCGATACCTGCAGGCGTCCGTTCATTCATATCAATCAAAGGTTCAATTTTCCCTTCATCTTCCAGCTCACCAATACCCACGGAAATATTCCTTTTTACAACCATAAACGAACCAAGGATTATCATTCCAACACCGGCAAAGGCAATATACATCCCCAATCCCATCGTTTTTTCCGTAAGATTCACACCAAATTTTGGATGAAAATAAACCGAATTTGTAAGTATCAACATCAACAAAGAAAGTGCTCCACCAGCGATATGCACCTGTGATTCCTTCAGTGGCAATTTCGGCAAATCCCGCCCCAAAGTTTTCATCAACAAAATTCCAAAACTGGCAGCAGCAGAAGCAAAAACAAGCAATCCGGCCAGATACAGCGGACCTGTAATCCCCAAAAATGAATCCCCATAATTAAAACGATCAAGATCATTATACCAAGGCAAAACTGTAGCTATCATCAGCAAAAACGAACCCATAAAAACAGCCTTTTCTTTGAGAGGGAGAGCTTTAAGCCGACTTGTGAAATTTTTCTCTCGCATGGCCAATTGGTTAAAAATAACTCTACCACAAAGATAGCTTAAATTAGGAGAATGTAAAGAGGATTGCTATAATCGGGGCATGAATATCGCAATAGACATTCGTGAAGCTGCAGGGGAGAAAACCGGTAAAGGCTGGTATGTTTTTAATATTGTGCGTGCCCTGTTGAAGATCGACCAAAAGAATCATTATATCCTCCTTACAAAAGCAAAAATTCCTGGCCTTGATCAATTTTCAAATGCCCGCCAGCTCGAAATAAACAGTCCCAGCCTCCTCTGGCATCACAAAGCCGCAAGCATCATCAAAGCCAACGCCGACCTTTTCTTTGCTCCAACCAGTTTTATCACCCCAAGCCTGCTCCCCAAAGATTTCCCAATCCTCCTCACAATCCACGATCTTGTAGCCTTCCTTTTCCCCGCAAACCACAAAAAAAAAGCCGTCTTAATCGAAAAACTTTTCCTCCGTCGTGCCCTCAAGAAAGCCAGCGCAATCACAACGGTTTCTGATCACACAAAAAAAGATCTCCTAAAACTTTTCCACTGCGACCCCGCCAGCGTCCACAGCATCCCCAACGATTGCAGTGCCGATTTTCACCCTCTAAAAGGTGAGCAACTCATCGCACTCAAGGATTTTGCCAAAAAAACAAACCTGCCAGCCAAATTTTTCCTAAGTGTGGGCACTCTCGAGCCCCGCAAAAATTATGAAAAGCTGATCGAAGCAATGAAACTCCTCGCAGAGAAACACCCCGACACCCACTTGATAATTGTCGGCGGAGAAGGTTGGGGAAGTGAGAAAATCTATCAAGCCGTAAAGGATAATTATCTGAGCAAGCGCGTACATTTTCTCGGATATTTATCGAACAAAAGTTTGCTGAATTTATATAACTTGGCTGTTGGATTTGTTTTTCCCAGCAAATATGAGGGCTTTGGAATTCCGCCTTTAGAAGCAATGCGTTGCGGATGTCCGGTGATCGCCAGTAAATCTTCCTCAATTCCGGAAGTGGTGGGGGACGGGGGACTTTATATTGATCCGGATTCTGCAAAAGAAATAGCCGCCCAAATGTCCAAGCTAATTAGCGATAATGATTTACGCAAAGAGATGATCCGCAAAGGTCTGTCCCAATCTCAAAAATTTTCCTGGGAAGCATCTGCCCAAAAACTTTTGCAAATTATGGAAGGACTTGTAAACTAAACTCATGAAACAAGCATTATCATTCAAAAAGGATATCCAAAAAGTGGGATTGATCACCAAAAGCAGTATCGGCGAGCACAAAAGTTGCCTAAATAAACTGATAAAATTTCTCCTGGAGGAGGACAAAGAAATTTTGGTTGATAGCCACGCCGCCAAGGTTTTTCCAAAAATGAAAAGTCACAGCCGTTCGGAAATTCTTAAAGAATCCGATTTTGTAATAACTCTAGGAGGGGATGGAACAATTTTAAAAGCTGCCCGTGCAGTTGGTCGCACAAAAACACTCATTTTAGGTATAAATTTTGGAACAGTAGGATTTTTGACCGAAACCACTCCCGATAAAATGATCGAAATTCTCAAAAAAATCGTAGACGGCAAGTACAACATAGATCGCCGCTCACTACTTCGAACAACCCTCTATCGCCGCAACAAAAAAATCGAAACATTTCTCTGCCTAAACGATGCAGTGATAAATCAGGGAGCCTTCGCCAGACTAATTGAAATGGATTTGGAAATCGACAGTAGAAAACTCACAACAATAAAAGCAGACGGCCTAATAATCGCAACCCCCAGCGGCTCCACCGGCCACGCCTTATCAGCCGGCGGCCCGGTTATCCATCCAAAAATCGACGGTCTCACAGTCACCCCAATCTGCCCAACATCCCTCTCCATGCGTTCGATAGTATTGCCAGACAATCGCCAGCTCACAGTCCGCATTGGAACCCGCCGCCGCGAAGCCACGGCCGCCATCGGCCTCACCCTCGATGGCCAAAACATGATCGACCTCCAGTTCGGAGACCGCATCACTTTCCGCCGCAGTAAACGCTTCTTCTACATGGCCCGCACAGGAAATAGGTATTACAAGATGTTGAGACAAAAGTTAGGGTGGGGGGCATAAAATAACCAGACCATGCATGAACACCTGTAAAAAATGCCAATCTTCCTTCCAGATAACCCAAGGAGATCACGCCTACTACGATAAAATAAAAGTTCCAGCCCCCACACTCTGCCCTCCCTGCCGTGAACAGCGTCGCCTGGCCTTCCGCAACGAGCGCCAATTCTACAAGCGCAAATGCGATCTTTGCAACAAAGACATCATTTCAATCTACTCCCCAGACAAAGATCACACTGTTTACTGTTCCGATTGCTGGTGGAGCGACAACTGGGATGCCTCAAAATATGCCCGCAACTATGATTTCTCCCGCCCCTTTTTCGATCAATTTAAAGAATTGATGGAGACAGTTCCCCAAATCGCTCTAATGAATCTACACAACGAAAACAGCGAATATGTTAATCAATGTTACGGCTGCAAAAGCTGTTACATGACAATTGCCACAGACCTCTCGGAGGACTGCTACTACGCCGACCATTGTTTCAATAGCAAAGACTGTGTTGAATCTTTGGGCCTTCACGAATGCCAATATTGCTACGAATGTATTGATTGTATCAAGTGTTATCAATGCTATTTTAGCCAGGATTTAACGGGTTGTACCGATTGCTGGTTTTCTCATTCTCTGCGTAACTGCAAAAACTGTTTCGGCTGTACAAACCTTCGCAACAAGGAATATTACATCTTTAATGAGCCTGTATCTAAAGAAGAATGGGCTCAAAAAATGAAAAGTTTACAACTCACCCCTCAACTTGTAGATCAACTCAAAAAGCAGGCAAAAGAAAAGAGCCTCAAATATCCCCATCTCTACACAATAATAAACAACTGCGAGGACTGCACCGGCAGTTACCTCACCAACTGTAAAAATTCTCACACCTGTTTTGAATCGACCGGATGTGAAGACTGCAAATACTGCACCCTAATCCCCGAAACCACAAAGGACAGCTACGATAATAGTGGGGGAGCCGGCGAGCTTTTGTACGAGAGTTTTTCCACCGGAGGTCCCGGCCAAAACTGCCGATTTTGCGGCTGGTGTTGGAACGGCGTTCACAACCTGACTTATTGTATTCTCTGCAATAATAGCTCCCACGACCTCTTTGGATGCGTAGGTATGAGGAAAAAGGAATATTGCATTTTGAATAAACAGTATTCGCAAGAAGAATACGAAGAAATAGTCGAAAAAATTATTGAACAAATGAAAGAAGACGGAGAGTGGGGAGAATTTTTTCCCGGTAATATTTCACCTTTCGGATACAATGAAACAGTGGCCCAAGAACATTACCCGTTGACAGCAGAGTCCGCAAAAAAACAAGATTTCCCTTGGTCACAATACAAAACGGATACCCCAAATCTCCCCAAAAAATCAGCCCAAGAAATTCCTAAAACCTCTGACCAAATCACCGATGATTTATTGAACTACATCTTCGAATGCAAAAAGACATCCCGCCCTTTCCGCTTTACAAAACAAGAATTGGAATTTTACAAAAAACACAATCTTCCACTCCCATTCACTCATCCAGATGTCCGCTCCTCGGAAAGACTATCCCAGCGCCCTCCCCGCAAACTTTGGAAACGCGAATGCGCCAAATGCAGCGCCCCGATCGAAACCAGCTACGCCCCGGATAGACCGGAGATAGTGTATTGTAGGGAATGTTATTTGGGGGAGATGTATTGAGAAAGTGTGCAAGTGCACACTTTACGCACATAATCACGGCCCCGCTGGGGGCCAAAAAAGCTCTGCCGGTCTCAGTATCCCCGGGGGCACTTTTTGGGCCCAGGCTTCGCGGACTCGCAAGCAAATTTCCGCTCCGCGGAAATTTGTGTGGTCGGGGTGGCCGGACTTGAACCGACGACCTCAAGACCCCCAGCCTTGCGCGCTACCAACTGCGCCACACCCCGACGAATTTTTGTTAAGACTTGAACCAACGAGCGAGAAGACCCTTAAGTATTGCGACGCTACTTTCCTGCGCCACACCCCGACAATTTTTCCCTGGGATTTTCACCCGATTATCAGCACAAGTAAGCCATCCTCTATCTCGAGGCCACCTCCCCCCTGTCATCCCCTCCACTTCATCCAAACCCTCTTAAAGACCGGCAAAGACATTGTAGACAATACAAATCCTGCAGTCGGCACAATAGCATTCACAAAAGGTTCCGGCAATTGCGCGAATACAAAAAACAATACAATCACCGCATAAGTAAGCACAGCCACAATAACCTTTCGGGTCCAACTGGTCTCCCAGGCTTTGTCAAACTCAACGCGCTTATTTCGCGCTCGAATCTCCTCAATTTCGTGTCTCAAATCGTCCATAATTATTTTTTAAGAGCCGCCTGCGCCGCCGCCAACCTGGCAATTGGTACTCGATACGGACTACAACTCACAAAATCCAAACCAATCTTATGGCAATACTTCACAGAATCGGGATCTCCTCCCTGCTCTCCGCAAATCCCAATCTCCATTTCGCTGTTCTCGCTCCTACCCAATTCCACACAAATCCGCATCAGTTTGCCCACACCCTTCTCATCAATTCCGGCCATCGGATCCCTATCCAAAATTCCTTTTTCAATATATTCATTCACAAATTTCCCCAGATCATCCCGCGAAAAGGCGAAAGTTGTCTGAGTTAAGTCGTTAGTTCCAAAAGAGAAAAACTCAGCCTGTGCGGCAATCTCATCAGCCGTCAAACAAGCCCGCGGAGTTTCGATCATCGTTCCAATTTTGTAATTAAAATTAACCTCCTCGCCATATTCGGCAATCGCCGCCTTCACCACATCTCGCAGATAATTAAACTCCCGTACATCACCCACAAGCGGAATCTCAATCTCTACATTCACTTTTTTGCCACGCGCACTCACAGCCATCGCCGCCTCACTTATGGCTTGCACCTGCATTTTATAGATGTCCGGATAAGTGATTCCCAACCGACATCCACGATGCCCCAGCATCGGATTTACCTCATGCAGATTAGAAATAACTGTATTTAGATCATCCACGGAAACATCAAGATCTCGCGCCAACACCTCAATCTGTTCAGCCTTCTCAGGCAAGAACTCATGCAATGGAGGATCGAGCAATCGCACAGTCACCGGCAATTCCTCCATCACCTCAAAAATTCCCACAAAATCATCCTTCTGAAATTCTTTTAATTTTTTCAATGGCTCAACCCGGCCATCCGCATCCTTAGCCAGAATCATTTTCCTTACCAAGAAAATTCGATCATCATCAAAGAACATGTGCTCAGTTCGGCAAAGCCCGATTCCCTCAGCCCCAAAATCCAGAGCCACCTTGCAATCCGCAGGCGTATCGGCATTTGTTCGCACCTTCATTCTCCTAAATTCATCAGACCACTTCATAATAGTCTTAAAATCCTCGGTCATCTCCGGTTCCTGCATTTCCATCTGGCCCAAAA
This sequence comes from Patescibacteria group bacterium, assembly GCA_018818755.1. Taxonomy (GTDB): domain Bacteria; phylum Patescibacteriota; class Gracilibacteria; order UBA1369; family LOWO2-01-FULL-3; genus JAHIRL01. Next base: position 7,374 of record JAHIRL010000058.1, on the reverse strand, counting down.
TCACCTCACCAAGCCCACCTTCCAAAGTGATAAGATCGCCCTCATTCACCACCAAATCCCCGATAATCATTTTCTTGGCACTGACATTCACAATCACATCCGCACAACCGGCCACACAACATTTCCCCATCCCTCGGCAGACCACAGCCGCATGGCTGGTCATCCCACCTCGAGAGGTCAAAATTCCCTGTGCACAATGCATCCCGTGAATATCCTCCGGGCTGGTCTCCTTGCGTACCAGAATAACTTTTTCATTTTTTTCCGTAGCCCAAGCCATAGCATCATCAGCAGTAAAAACCACTTTTCCACAGGCCGCTCCAGGAGAAGCCGGTAAACCTTTTGCCACCACATTCTTTTCAGCACCCTTCCTAATTTGAGGATGAAGCATTTGCCCCAACTGTCCGGCATCCACTTTCAACAAAGCTTCCTCCTTCGTAAGCATACCCTCCTCCACCATATCCACAGCAATCTTGCAGGCCGCCGCCGCAGTCCTTTTCCCGCTCCTGGTCTGCAACAAAAAGAGTTTACCCTGTTCGATTGTAAACTCAATATCCTGCATATCCTTATAATGATTCTCCAGCTTATTCTTAATATTTATCAGTTCATCATACAAACTGGCATTCACTTCCTGCAGTTGCGAAATCGGCACCGGTGTCCGAATCCCCGCAACCACATCTTCCCCCTGAGCATTCATCAAAAACTCCCCATAAAAAGCCGGATCACCATTTGACGGATTTCTGGTAAAAGCCACCCCTGTTCCACTATCTTCTCCCATATTCCCAAAAACCATCGCCTGCACATTCACAGCAGTTCCCTTTAATCCGGTGATATTGTTGATTTTTCGATAAGTCTTCGCTCGATCATTATCCCAGGAATTAAAAACCGCCTCAATCGAAAGCTTCAATTGTTCAAGCGGATTATCCGGGAAACTTCTTCCAGCCTCTTTTTCCACAACTTTTTTAAACTGCTCAACCAATGCCTTCAAATCTTCAGCATCAAGCTCAGTATCGTCCTTCACCCCTTTATCTTCCTTCATTTTATCAATCGCATTTTCAAAATTCTCATGCCCAACCTCCATTACCACATCTCCAAACATTTGAATAAATCTACGATAAGAATCATAAGCAAAACGCTCATTGCCGGTCTTTTTTGCCAATGCCACCACAGTATCATCATTCAATCCCAAGTTCAGCACGGTGTCCATCATCCCCGGCATAGAAACAGCCGCTCCACTTCGCACAGAAACCAATAGTGGATTATCCGAATCACTAAACTTTTTAGCCATCCTTCTTTGCAATAGATCCAATTTGTCCTCAAGCTGGTCGGCAAAATCCTCTGGATACTCTTTGTGCTTGGAATAGTATTCGCAAACCTCGGTTGTGATTGTAAAACCAAAAGGAACCGGAATATTTATCCGGGTCATTTCCGATAGATTTGCCCCTTTTCCCCCGAGAAGATCTTTCATTTCTTTGTTACCCTCGTCGAAACTGTAAACAAGTTTAGTGCCGTTAGCATGAGAAGGGTCGCTCGCCCTAGCAATAGAAGATGATGGAATCATGATGGTATATTAGAGTACTTGCAGTATAAGAAATTGTGTTCCAAATTACAATAGCCCCGCAAGCCCTATCATTTTACAATATACCCTTCTCCCTAATTTTCTTCTCAATCCTCTCAATGGAACTTATATATGCCGCCTCACGCATCGTACATTTATATTTTTCCATGTTTGATCTCACACTCTTGCAACTATCCACCATAATCGGTTTAAGCTTCTTCAAAACTTCCTCCTCACTCCAATATTCCCCAGATCCATTTTGCAACATCTCAAAATAACTAACAGTAACTCCTCCGGCATTAGCCAAAATATCCGGCACTACCATAATTCCTCTTTCGGCCAGAATCTCATCCGCCTCCGGAGTTATTGGCCCATTTGCCAGCTCCACAACAATTTTTGCCTTAATTCTATCGGCATTCTCACTGGTTATTTGATTTTCCAGCGCAGCCAAAATCAAAATATCGCACTCATGCTCAAGCAGTTCCGCATTGCTCACTTCCACACATTCCACCCCCTCAACATCATGCATATCTTTAATATGTAGTCCACAATCTTTCACACTACCCTTCTCCGCCTTGCAACTCAAAAGTTCAACAGGATCCATGCAATGAGTACAAACAATTCCACCCTGCGAATCGCTCGCTCCCCGCAAATCATAGCCATCATTAGACAAAAGCCTAGCCACAATAGCCCCGGCATTTCCATATCCCTGAACAATCACAGTGGTCTCCTTTGGGGCCATTCCCATATCCTTAACAACCTCCTCCAAAACATAAACTCCACCTTGAGCCGTAGCCTCATTTCGCCCCTTACTTCCACCAGCCTCAATAGATTTTCCGGTAACCACTCCCCTCGCATCTTTCCCGGCAATTTTCGAATATTCATCAGCAAACCAATCCATAATCTGGGAATTCGTATTCACATCCGGCGCAGGCACATCCTTATCCGGTCCCAAAATCGGATACATCATTCGCACATATCCACGAGTGAGCCTCTCCTTTTCCCCTTCAGAAAGATCTTTTGGATTCACAATAATTCCACCTTTTCCACCACCAAGAGGAATCCCAACCACACTACACTTAATAGTCATCCAGGCACTTAGAGCAATCACCTCACTCATGTCCACCTGTTGATGATATCTAATTCCACCTTTGTAAGGCCCCGCATAGTCACCATGCTGAACTCTAAACCCCTGAAAAATTCGCAAACTCCCATCATCCATCTTCACTGGAATACTCGCTTCCACCTTTCTTTGCGGATGAGACAGCAAGTCTTTCACTTCCGAACTTAAATTCATCAATTTAGAGGCTTTCTCAATTTGCGATAAAGTGTTTTCAAACAAAGACATCAAAGAAGTGGTTAGAATTTTAGTAGGCAAATATTATTCTCCTTACCACAAAATGTCTACTGGCAAATTTATCGATAACAAATATATCAGTATTTGACCCACAAAACCGGCACTAATGGGCACAGTCAGGTTATCATCCATTTTATTAGTAAGAAGTTCAACAACTGTCGCAGTTAGGCTCATTCCCAAAATAAGCCAAGGCAAATTTGGCACCAGCAAAAAACCCAAACCGGCACTAACAATAAACATCGCACTTGTTCCCGCCACCGATTTTTCTCCAATTATTTTACATTTCCCACAGGCCTTCCCCACAAGCGCTCCTGCCAAATCTCCAAGAACCGTTATCAAAAGGGCATAAACAGCCACCATGTAATTAAAAGCCGCAAAACAAATAATTGCCGAAATCAAAAGAAAAACCGCCCCGCTAATATTATCCTTCTCATGCTCCCTAAACATAAAATCGAAAATATTGGCAAACCTCGGACGATGCTCCAGTCGAATATACTCAATCTCCAACAGTAGAAGCAACATTCCAGTTAAAACCAGAATCCCCATCTCAAAACCAAAATAAAACTCAACAACCCCATAAACAATCACAACAAAAACCCCGGCCAGATGCACTAACTTACGCAATATTTCTGCAGATAAAGAATTTTTACCCATATATTATTTCCAGACTTGATACCATCTTTTCTGTGGCTCTCTTAACAAATTCATCTGATTCTCAAGTACAAAAATCTTATCTTGAAGCGTATTCACAAGGCGAAGGAAATTTTGTCTTTCGTCAGTATGCTGATTAACCATCTTATCCAAAACTTTGGTGAACTGCCTAAAATCATCTGTCGTAATATATTCTCCATCTTTATTTTTCACCTCCTTGTGAGGGATAGCAGTCGCTTTTGGAGCAGACGCCTCAACTTTTGGGGCATCCTCTTTTAATTTTATTCTGTACAATGTGCAAAGCGATTCCTTCTCAACCATATAATTAAATCCCTGAGGAGTTCTTTGTTTTCTGGAACCCAATTTCTTAGATTTAATGGCACGACGGATGGTCTGGATGGATTTATTGCTGATTTCTGAAGCATCCTGAATGGAAATGAATTTTTTAGGCATAGGAGGGAAGAGGTTAATTTGCTTACTCACAATTTAATATATTTTGAGCAGAAAGACAAAACCTATTTTTCAATTGTATTTGACATACCTAGCAAGAATTTGCTGAATTATAGCGTCGGTAAAACCAAAACCCCACACCCGATAACACAAGAATAAAAAGTCCGCCAAGAACCGAAAAATAAGACAAAAATCCCTCATTTTGCCGATCCAGTACAGATGCCTTAAGTTCACCAGCCACCTTTTTTTGATTATCCTTACTCAGGATTCCCGCCTGCCAATCAATCTTATCAATATCTTGCCTCACAGTATCAATAGAGGAAACCACTCCATTCTTAAATTCAAAAGCAAACTCCTCATCCTCCAAAATCTGAAAATATAATTTTGCAAAAACCCCTCCACCAACAGGAAAATTATCGTCCTTCCTCAAAGTCTCCCCATAAACAATCTCTGCTTTATCAGCCTCGTCAGTCACCAGATAAAAGGGATCCCCACCAATTTCCAAAAATCCCCCCGGTTCATATTTCAAAAAAGCCAATTTCTCCCCCTCATAGCCCAAATGAAAGCTAGCCCCCAAAACTGGAAACTTCATCACATCTCCATTGACCTCAACCCTCAAAATATCCCCATCCAAGAACTCTCCCTCCAAATAAACCTTCCCCATAAACTCACCTTCTTCAAGCGATTCATCCTCAACAATCTCTGCAATCTCCGCCCAATCATCAAAGATCTCCGCCATGCCTACCGGAAGGCAAGCCTTGGCCACCCCAAAACATCCCCCCATCAGAACTACCAAACAAATAATAACTTTTTTCATGATTCTAAATTTAAGAGTAAAAGTGAGGCCCCCCTTAACGAGGGGCCTCATTGTTATGAACTAAGCCCAAAATTCATTCCGATATCAATCAAATCACTACCATCAATGACTCCATCAAAATTACTGTCTACAAGAGCATCGTATTCCTCTTCTCCAAAGACACTTCCATAGGAACGAGCAAGGTTTTCCAGATCGCGCCCGTCAACGCGTCCAGACTTATCATTATCACCCACAACACCGCGAGTTTCCACTATACTAACAGAAATCGCAGAGCCAGATGCCCCACCGGTTACAGCAATAAGCTGATATTCATACTCAATACCACTAAGTAGATTCGCATCGGCATCCGTATAGTAGGTTTCCGCAATCTCCGCCACAGTTGCATAAGCCCCATTGGCTAATTGCCTTCGAATTATATAACTATCCGCCGCTGGAACAGGCGCATCCCAACTCAAGTCAAAGCTGTATTCCCCAGCACCCATTTCGGCAGACAAATTGCCAACCTCTCCGACGGCAACTTCTCCAACACTCACACTATCTCCACTAAAATTTGCAGGCATATCCGCAAATGAATCAGCCAAAAAGCTTCCTCCTCCAAAAGCAATATTTGTACTCGATCCATTCGCACCCACAACACTAAACACAATACTATAAAGTTCTCCGCTTCCATCCACACCATAGGCTGGATTTAGCATTCTGGCATTCCCCACAACAAGAGTTCCCTCAGCGCCATCAGCCAATACAGCATTAAAACTGGTATCCTCACCATCAGAGCCAAGAAAAGCTCCCTCACTTGCTGAAACAAAGTTCAAAACAGCAGGATCATAATTGATCTCCATCCCATAAGAATAAAGATCAATAGCCTCGGAAACACTAACACTCAATGTCATAGTATCTCCACTGCTCAGGTATTGCGGCTCAGCATCGGCCAAAACCACAGTCCCTCCCCCATAATTACTGTTCGCACTCCCCGGAGTTCCTACAATCGCGGTTCCACTACGCCCAGTACTGCCATTTCCAGCCGAAGCATCGGCCCAATTTTCAGCCACATCCCCATCGACCATCGGATCAATCCTCTCCATAGTTGCCTTACTGGTAGAATCACCAGCATACCAAGCCCCACCGGAAGAATTCACCGTATCAATTGCCACACCTGCAGAATCCTTCAAGACCAGACTGTCTCCAGCATTGGACAGAGAGAGACCGACAAGGGCACTTGCTGGAACACTGGTGGCCTCCTGCGCATCTTCAACTAAGAAATAGGCATGCGGCCCAATCTCGCCCGACTCAATGGTATAAACGGTACTGCCATCATCCTCGATGTACCAACCGCTCAGATCCACCGTCCCTGAGCTATTATTATACAGCTCGATCCATTCGTCATTGTAGTTGTCCGCACTCCCCATCCAGGCGATTTCATTTATCGCAACATCGCCCCCGCCAACGGCAAAACTCACCTGTGAGAGGCCCAAAGTTTGCAAAGATAAAAGAGTTAGAACCAACCCAACACAAAACTTTCTGAAATTTTTCATTTTGATTTTGGTTAATATATGATTATCTCCCGATGTGCACAAAAGAAGCGTAGATGCACCCTAGCAGACGAACCTTAAAATTTTTTAAAAAAATTCTAACAAAAAGTTTAGAAGTCTAAATACCGCTGTGTCCAGACAATCTCTACTCCAAAAAGTAAAAAAGTAAAAATTTTTGGTTTTTTGAATTTTTTACTTTTCGCACCAAGGAACTATCACCCCCGCTCACAGTTCCGCTCCCCCAAATTCCCCATGGATTCGCTGAAAAACCCGCTCGCCCGCTCCGCGGACTCGTTTTTACAGCATGGTGGGTCGGGCGGGGCTCGAACCCGCGACCGTCAGCTTAAAAGGCTGCTGCTCTACCGACTGAGCTACCGACCCATGATAATTGAAAATTTCGGCGGCTCCCCAACGCGGGGCACCGCAAACTAAAATTAGCCCCCACATTCTAGGCATAAGAATCAACAAAATCAAGCCTTTTTTCCGCCACAGGCCTACATCATCAATCCGTCTTCGTTGAGTGTACGCTATGAACCAAAAAGGCCAAAGCCGGAACAGAAAACCAAATATATGTATGCTCAAGTATCATTTTTATCAAGTTGGATTGATTTGATAAACTCCACAAAGCGGTTGTAGTTGTTTCCTCTGCACCACCACCAATAAACGGCACTCCGCTAACAAAAACAAGAATCACGCTAATTATCAATCCGGCACTCATAACCGCATAAATCACAGACATCACAATCCGCGCAATAGAAGACCTATCCTCCGAAGTGTGCACCTCAAAGGCTCCACGCACAGCAAAAATAATCACAAATCCCACAAACAGCACCACCTTCAAAAACACAATCGCCTCCTGTTCATTTCCAAAGCTGGCACTTTCCAAAACCCTCAAAAACATTGGCGATCCCTGGAAAGATGAGCCGATCAGATTGCCAAAAGAATCCGCCGCAATCGCGGAAATATAAGTTGCCAATATTACTTTTAGGGTGTTATCCCTGCCAATTATGAAGCT
>JAHIRL010000057.1 GCA_018818755.1 Patescibacteria group bacterium | reverse complement strand
ATCAGCTCGACCAAACTATCATACCTACCACCTCCACCAATAGCATTCTGAGACCCGTTTGTCTTATCCCAAAATTCAAAAACCGTCCTGTTGTAGTAGTCCAAACCTCGAACTAACTGATCATTTTCCTCATACTCAATCCCAATCTCATCCAAATACCCCTTAAGCTCTTCATGGTAAGCAATAGAATCCTTATCCAAACTATCCATCATTTTTGGTGCAAGCTGAGCCAAAATTTGGCAATCCTCTTCCTTACAATCCAAGATCCTCATCGGATTTTTTTCCAACCTATTCAAACAATCCTCACAAAGCGATCTCTCTTTGCCCACAAAAAAATCTCTCAACACATCCATATATTTTCTACGATCCTCAGCAGAACCAATAGTGTTTAATTGAAGCTTAAACAACTCAGCAATCCCCAAGTCTTCATGAATTTTGCAAGCCATCTTTATAAGTTGAGCATCCAAAGCCGGATCACTCTCTCCCAAGATTTCAAATCCAAACTGCCAAAATTGCCTATACCTACCCTTTTGTGGGCGATCATAACGAAAATGCGGCTCAAAATAATAAAGCAAAACTGGTTGTGGCAACTGACTCATCCCATTTTGAATATAACTGCGTACAACTCCTGCCGTCCCCTCCGGTTTCAAAGTCAACTTTCGCCCTTTTTTATCCTCAAAAGTATACATTTCCTTTGTCACAATGTCGCTACCCTCCCCAATACTACGAATAAACACATTGGTATACTCAAAAATCGGAGTAGAGATCCTCTTAAAACCCGCCTGCCTGCCCCGGTGCCTCACAACTTTTTTTATGAATGTATGATAATCATAATCCTCCGGCAAAATATCATGTACTCCTTTCACAGTTTGAAATGGTTGAATCTTTTTTTCCAGGTCCGACATGGCCAAAATTTGTTAAAAAATAGGGCAAAACGACTAACTTACACTTTAGCACATAAGCCAAACGATTCAAGGGGAAATTGTTTCAACTTGACCAAAACAAAAAAAAACGCGACAATACCAACCTTTAATTTAAGCGAAATGGCTCTGGATATCAAATTCCCCACAACCGAAAAAGGCGAAGAAGCCCACAACGCCGTGGAAGAATACTGCATTTTGACCGATGGAGTTTTTAATAGGGCAATTTTCGATGCTCTAAAACAGGATATCAATCAGGCAATAGGTGAGACCCTGACAGATAGGCAACAAGCACACCGTCTGCCTGCTCTCACAAACAGTATAAAAAGCAGAACCGAACAGATGAAACGAGCACCTTTTTCTCCGGAACTTTGCAAAACTCCGCAGGAATTTGCAAAATTGCCAAGAAATCTTATCAAAACAATGCAGGAACTGCTCGTAAGAAAGGAAGACAGAATCAAAATCACAAAAGAGGATTTGTCAGAATTCTCAAATGAAGAACTCATGGACAGCGTCATTATTGATCCTCAGTTCATCACCAATAAATTGCTCTCACACCTGGGATTGGAAGAATATCTCCCTTCTAATCAAACATCCCGCAAATCCATCCCCAAATATGATGACATCAGATATCGGGCCGAGGCAATAGAAGCTGTCAGAGATATGTTTAAAACAGGAATTGAAGTTGCCGATTTGCCGCAACAAAAAACAAACCATCGTCTGCTTCGGGTCACCAAAGGCCCTCAGACCGGCGCTCTGCTTTGCGTCCAAAGCAACGGAAATCAAAAAAAACATATTAATTTTTATGAAAATCTGCAAAGTGCTTATCGCAGAACCGATCACGCAAAAGAAAGTTACGAGAAAGAAGTGGATCTTCTCGGGAACATACTGGCCATCCTGAAAAATATGAATGGAGAAGCTGCAGACGAAAATCAGATCAAGAGTATCAATGAGTTTTTGAAAAAACTGCAGCATGTCAGCAATTCTTATAAAGTCAGCATTTCTGAGCGTTTGCAAGGATATCTCAATCCAAGCCTCACCATTGGAGCCAGAAAAGCAATCACCTGGGGTATCCAAAACGATATTGCAAAACGCGCGAACCACAGTCAAACCTGTCTGAAATATCTGGTAGAGGATCAGCAGGACATCTTCTTTCTTATGAGAAAACAAAGTGCCACTCTTTCCTCATTTTACAATGAAATTGTGAAATATAGTGAAAGACTGAAAATACTAAAAAGCGATGGGGAATTGAACGAGGAAGAAAAAGAAAGAATTGTAAGAAATTTAAAAATTCTAGCCAACAATTGTGAGGATATGAACCTCAATCCTTATCGTTTTGTATCCCAAAAAATACAGGAAAAGATCAGCGAACTAATAGAAACAATAGAACAGGAGATTGATCATCCAAAAGAACAGCATATTTTTATCCATATTTTTGCGCTGGCAAAACTTCTCCACCTGGATGAACTACTGCTTGCACTGCGCCAGAGATATTTCCATGCTTACAATGAAAAAAGCAACGACGGGAATCTGGAAGATATTTATGTAAAAAATTTAATAGAACGATTGCAGGAAATCAAAGCGGAAGTGGAGAACAAACAAATTTCCGGAGATGTTGAAATGAAAGATCTTAGCAAACCCTATGGTGCAATATACCGCTTGCTAAATCAACTAATCAGGATTGCCGGACAATCTTGCAAGAATGATGCAGCTACAAGAGTAAAAGGTCTCAAAGAAATCAACAAACGGCTGAAAGAATTCAACCTCATATCATATCTGGAGCAAATCTAAATCTCAAACTCCGTTGTCGGCACAATATTTGAGCAGGATCGATAGTTAAGAGGTTCCAACTGATACAAATAATAGGCGGCGGCCCCAATCATCGCCGCATTATCCGTACAAAACTTCATTGCCGTAGGATAGCGGAAAATTTGCCCGCCCGCCTTGGCCTCAATCATCTCCCTCAGCCTCCCATTCGCAGAAACCCCACCCGCCAGATGAATCTCCTTCACCTCCGGATATTTCGCCGCCGCCATCATCAGCTTATCACTCAAAACTTCACAAACAGCCTCCTGAAAACTCGCCGCCAAATCCGCCTTAAACTTTTCGCTAATTCCACCTTCGGCATGCTCCTTCACAACAGTCAAACAAGCCGTTTTTAAGCCCGAAAAACTAAAGTCCAAACTGCCTTTTTCCAAATAACTCCTCGGCAAACTAAAAGCGGTAGCGTCTCCCTCCAAAGCTAACTTAGAAATCGCCGGTCCACCCGGATACCCCAATCCCAAAATCCGCGCCACTTTGTCAAAAGCCTCTCCCGCCGCGTCATCCCGCGTTTCCCCAAGCACCTTAAAATTATTATGCCCCCGCATCAAAACCAACTCATTATGTCCGCCACTCACCGTCAAAATCATCACAGGAAACTCGATCTCCTCCTCTCGCTCAAGCCAATTAGAATAAATGTGCCCGACAATATGCTGAACAGGGATAAGTGGCTTCCCCTTAACATAAGAGATCACATTCGCCGTCTGCGTTCCGATAATCAGCGAACTCAAAAGCCCCGGCCCCCGTGTAACCGCAACTGCATCAATATCATCCCAGTCCAGCCCCGCCTCCTGCAAGCAATCATCCAGTACAGGAATAATATTCAAAACATGCTCCCGCGCCGCCACTTCCGGCACCACCCCGCCGGTTTTTGCATGAATATCTATCTGTGAAGCCACTGTATTCGCCAAAACCTTCCGCCCATCTTCCACAATGGCGCAAGCAGTTTCATCACACGAACTTTCAATCGCAAGTATTTTCATGCCAGGAGTTTACTGGAAAAAAAGCCGTTTTTCCAGTATAATATAGGATATGAAAGCCACCTCAATCCAAATTGTCGAGATTCTCAAAAAAGCTGGCCATCAGGCCTACTGGGCCGGAGGTTGCGTGCGCGACATGCTCCTTGGAATTGAACCCAAGGACTTTGACATTGTCACCTCGGCCAAGCCGGACGAGATTGAAGATCTTCTCGAAAAAACCATCCCCATCGGCAAAGAGTTTGGAGTTATTTTAGCAATCGAAAAAGGTCACCACTTCGAAATCGCAACTTTTCGTTCGGACGCAGGCTACTCAGATGGCCGCAGACCAGACGCCATAGAATTTACCAACGCCGAGCAAGATGCCCAACGCCGAGACTTCACAATAAACGCCCTCTTTTACGATCCCACAACCGACGAAATTTTTGACTACACAAACGGCCAAAAGGACATGGAGGAAAGGCTAATTCGCTTCATCGGTAATCCCGAGGAAAGAATCAAGGAAGATCATTTAAGAATCCTGCGAGCCGTGCGTTTCAAGAATTCATACGACATGCAATATCACCCCGAAACATACAAAGCCATCAAAGAAAATGTTGAACTGATCAAAAATATTTCCGCCGAGCGAGTGGCAGAAGAACTTACAAAAATGATAATGGGGGATAACCCCGGCCGAGCAATGGAAGAGCTTTACGAAATCGGAGCCCTAGAAATCCTCATCCCCGAACTCACCAAACTTAAAGGATTGGCCCAACCTCTGGAATATCATCACGAAGGAGATGTTTGGGATCACAGCCTCCAAAGCTTGGAATCTTTGACCGATGAGGAATCCGATCCAAATCCACTCCCCGCAGACCCGCCAAGCAAGGAACTAAAATGGGCCACACTCCTGCACGATATTGGCAAATACGATACTTTTTCCAGCGACCAAGAACGAATCCGCTACGACGGCCACTCCGAAAAAGGAGCGGAGATAGCCACAAAAATTCTCAAACGATTGAAGTTTTCCCAAAAATCCATCAAGAAAGTAGCCTGGTTGATTGAGCACCACATGATGGTAGTGCCCCTCTTCGAAATGCCCGACAACCGTAAACGCCATTGGTTTTTAAATCCCGATTTTCCCGACCTCCTCCAGCTCTACCGTGCCGACGCCATGGGCATCACCCCCCTAGACCTCTCCGCCTACGAGGGACTTAAAAAACTCTACCGCCACGAAATCGCCGAGCTCAGACTTATGCCCGCCCAACTCCTCTCCGGCGACGAAATAATGAAAATTCTCAATCTCAAACCCGGCAAGGAACTGGGCTCAGTAATAGAAGACCTCCGCGACAAGCAGCTCGCCCACGAAATAAAAACAGCGGAAGAAGCAAAAGCATATCTGAAAAACTCAAAGAATTGACTCCCGCCGCTGAAAAAAGCTATATTCCGTTTCCAGAGAACCCGGGAAACCACCAACTATGTTGACTACATCAACAAAATCAAGGCCGAACTTGCAAAAAGGAAATCTAAAACATCTTCTTCTCCTTCAGAACCTTAATAGAATCGACCTTCAGCAAAGCCAATCCTCCAAGTCCCACAAAGAACAACACGATTGACAGTGCCCAGCCAACATAAGGAATCAAGCCAACAAGATAATAAACAAAGAGTCCGGCACTGCTCACCAACATCAGCCAACCCTTCACATTTTTCTTTTTCTT
>JAHIRL010000056.1 GCA_018818755.1 Patescibacteria group bacterium | reverse complement strand
GTTTTGCGAAGGATGGGAAGGAATATGAGGCGGAGGTTTTGGCGAGAGATCCTTTTGAGGATGTTGCATTTTTGAAGATTAAGGGGGATGGGGTTTTTAAAGCTGTTGATTGGGCAAATTCTGATGATTTGAGAGTTGGTGAAAGGGTTTTGGCTATTGGCAATGCTTTGGCAAAGTATAAAAATACTGTTACGGCAGGGATTGTTAGTGCAAAGGATAGATCTGTTTCCACTTTTATGGATTATGTGGATGATCGTAATAATTATTATGGCTTAATCCAGACCGATGCGGCCATCAATATGGGAAATAGTGGCGGGCCTTTGGTGAATTTGAATGGGGAAGTTGTGGGAATGAGTACGGCTTATGAGGATGGGGGACAGGGGATTGGTTTTGCGATTCCATCAAATGATTTAAAATCGATTATTGCCGGAGTTGTGCATTTTGGTGAAATTGTTCGGCCTGTGCTGGGGGTTAGTTTTGTAATGTTGACCGAGGCTCAGGCTCAGGATTTAAGTCCTGATTTGCTGGGAGGGGCTCTTATTGCGGCTGAGGATGGTTCTGCTGTTGTGGATGGGCTTCCGGCTGATTTAGCCGGATTGAAGGATGGTGATGTGGTTTTGAAAGTAGATTCTCGAGTTGTGGGAAAAAGCTCAGCTTTGAATAAGATTATTAAATTTTATGAGCCGGGTGATGAGGTTGTGTTGAATGTTTGGCGTGGGGGTGAATATTTGGATTTGGTTGTGGAGTTGGGAAATTCTAAAGATTTGTAATTGGCTGGGGAATTGTGTAGAATCGCTTACGAAATTTGCCCAGGTGGTGGAATGGTAGACACGCTAGCTTGAGGGGCTAGTGGCTAATTTTTGGCCGTGGAGGTTCAAGTCCTCTCCTGGGCACCATAATTATATCCTTACAATCCCAAATTTTTCTTCAAGTCTTTTTAGGTCTTCCGGGTTTGTGATATTTGAAAAATCTTCTCCACTACTTACGGCTTTTTCGATTACACCACTGTCTACCTGTGCTAGTGCATTTATAAAATCTTTGTCTTTTTGTGCTAAGGTTTCTATTCCTATCAATCCAATTGTTTTGTCGTTAATTTTGATTTGGATGTAATTTTTTGCCCATTTCGCTTTAGCTTTTTCTAGGAAATCCTTTACTGTTTTGGATAATTCCGTTTCCTTAGTTGGCATTTGTTCTTCTGCTACTTTTTGCAGACGTTCCACTAGCTCTTTATTAAACTCACTCATCCAAAACTGGTTTGATGTGTCTTTTGTTTTCATTTCTTCGTCTTTTTTGTCTGCTTTGATAATTTCTGCAATAAATTTCTTTACATCTGAGGGCGTTTTTATGTTTTCTCTTATTTCTTCTTGTAGTTTTCTTCCTTCTGTTTGTGCATCTTCTTCATAGGAAATTCTTTTCATAAGCAGGTAGTCGCTTATGAAATTTGTGGGGAATTGTAGGATTTTGTCTATGGGAAAGTGCGTAGTAAAGTTTTTTTGTAAAGCAAGTATTGCAAATAAATACTCTTTTTTGCCTGATTTTAAAACTTTTAGGAAGTCCTTTTTCGTTATGGTTTTTATGATTCTGTCTTCCCCGTAGAAGCTTAGAGCCCTGGATGCATCACTTTGATATTCGTTTATGGCTTGACAGAGCAGGTCAAATTTATCCTGGGGTAGTTTTTCGAGTGTTGTATATACATCGGTGGAAAAGTCATTGCTGACAGTAGACCATTGATCCCTGAGAATAAGCCATCTTGCTATTGCTTTTGGTGAGGCTAGTCCATAACTGCCTTTTTTCCCCGAAAGAGGGAAAGTTTCATTGCATCCTATGCAGGAACCTGTTTTAAAGTGAGATAAATCTTCCTCTGTAAGATTTAATAGTTTCTCTCCAAAATTGTAGATTTGAGCCCTTAGTATTTCTGGCTTTATTTTTAAGAATCTTTTGCTTGATGCGTCATCTTTTTCTGCCAATTTTTTTATGGGGATATTTCCATGGAATATTGCTATTGCAAGCATCCCCGCTGATAAATTTGTAGCTTCTTGTGGTAAAACTTTTCTTCTATCATGTGGGTCAAAGGAAACATCTGTTTGTTCCCAGGTATAGGCTTGTTCAATGTATGGTCGAATTTTCGCTATTTGATCGGGAGTCAATTTTTGAACATTATCGCCAAAAAAACAGTTTAATTGTGAAAGGTATTTAGCTGGAATTTCCGCAAAGTAGTCGTTTTTTTCCTGAGGTAGATTGCCTGTAATGAAAAGTACGGCTGTGTCGCTAGGTGATAGTTCTTTTATTTTTGCCATTATATCTTCTGGAAATGGCATTTTTGTTTGTGTGAGATCTCTGTTTCGAGGATGAGTATTTTGAGCTTCTGCTATTAGTTTTAGCTTTACTATGTCAAGGTCTAGGTAGTATTTCAATTTCCAGTGTCTTATTATTTCTCCGAGCTCTTTTATTTCGCAGATTTGTTCTAGTTTTTTCATTTGTTCTTCATCAAGGCTCTCAAATTCTTCCAATGTTAATAATGCTGATAGATCAACATTGCTATTGCTTTTTGTTTTTTCTGAATCGTAATATGAATCAATCTCTTTTCCTCTTCTTCCTTTTAAATCGTCGTAGTGCGCTAGATATCTTACCCCTTCAACTTCGGAGTTATATCCTTTCTGTATTGCATTTAAAAATACGCTGATTGTTTCCAATTGTAGGGGTGAAAACTCACTTAATTGATTGATGTCGCAAAATTTCCAGCTTAAGATCATTTTGTATTTTTCCTGATCAGGCGATTTGTCGACTGCCTGTACTTTTTTTTCTGTGAATACTGTTGATGGGCTTTTTTTGCAGGGGTAGTTTTTGTTTTCATTTATATCATGGGGAAATCCTACTATGTTGGTGGTTCTTATGGCTTCGTTGAATTCATTTTGAACGGCATTGATTAGGAAGGGAGACTTAAGTATTTCGGGAAGATCGTGTTGTCTGAGAATTGAGTTGGGATTACTTTCTTTGAGGTGTGTAAGAATATCTGTTGCTAGCATTTCGTTTCCTAATTTTTCCGATACATCGTATTTATTCGTCTTTTCTGACATAGTTTTAAGATTAGAATTTTGATAAAGGGATTTATTTTATCAGATAGTATTGTTTAGGCAATAGTTGGGGCTGATTTAGTTTGATTTTAGATTTGTGTTGATCTTTTTGTAGTGTTAGACTTTTAGCTAGCATTTAATTTTATTTATGACAAAAGCATCAAAAAAATTTATATCGGTGTTGGAGTTTGCATTTCTAGGGATAGTGGCTGGATTGGTGTTGGGTTTTGCCTTTGGTTCTTTGATTGGATTTTTGGGTTCTTTGGTTGCACATGAGAATGAAGTTAGAGGTCTTGGATCTTTTTTGGGTATGGGAGTAGGTTCGACTATGGGAGCGTTGTTTGGCGGAATTGTAGGCTATAAGGATGGAGAATAATTATCCCGGGAAAATTCTGACTGATGCTGGGGAGTTTTTGATTGAATATGTGGATGCGGCAAAGCGGACTTCTTCGGTGCGAATTAGGGATGGGAAGGTGGTTTTGAGGTTGAGTAGGTATGCAAGGGGGCGGGATAGGGATGAGATAGTGGCGAAATTTTTAAAATGGGCTGTGAAGAAGCTTAAGGGGGCGCAAGGGGCGATTTTTAAATTTCCGAATTATGAGGATGGGGCGAGACTTTGTGTGCATAATAAAGTTTATGAGCTTAGTATTGTGAGGGAGGATAGGAAAAATGTGGGTTTTGCTTTTAGGGAGGGGGTTTTGTTGGAGGTAAAGTTACCTTTGGTGGGGGATTTTTCTTCTAAAATCAGGGGATTGGTGGAGAAATGTATGATGGAGGATCAATTGGGCTATTTGGAGGAGGTTTTGGAGGAGTTAAATTCGCTATATTTTAGAAATGATTATCAGTGTGCGGGTTTTAGGAGATATAAATCTCGTTTTGGTAGTTGCACGCGGGATGGTCGCATTAGTATTGCGTATCGGCTCTTATTTGCGCCACGGGAGGTGTTTAGATATGTTTGTATCCACGAATTGGCGCATTTGATTGAGTTTAATCATTCACAGGATTTTTGGAAGATAGTGGAAGGGGCCTGCCCTGATTACAAGATCCAAAATAAATGGCTTAGGGATAAAGGTTTTATGCTTGGATAAGATATTTTGCTTGCAAGTTTTTACTCCCTATGATAGAAAATACAGGCGTTTAGACGCTTGCGTGGGCGATTAGCTCAGTTGGTTAGAGCATCTGGTTTACACCCAGGAGGTCAGTGGTTCGAATCCACTATCGCCCACCATGAATTGTATAAAATAGGGGATTTGAGGTCTCTGCGTTGACATTCCCTCTGTTTTTGTTATAATATAAAGAGTTATTTACTTTATTTATGGCTGTTGAT
>JAHIRL010000055.1 GCA_018818755.1 Patescibacteria group bacterium | reverse complement strand
AGAATTTCTTGAGATTCAAGGGAAATTGGCTAATGCCGAAACTGTCGCTGATCAAAATTTATATAAAACTTTATCTCGAAGATATAAAAGTTTAGAACCTGCTGCTGCTTTGGCTAAACGATATCGAGAAGCTGTGGGAATGAAGACTGAAGCTTTCGAGATTTTGGCCAGCGGAGATGATGAAATGAAGGAGTTAGCCAAGGATCAGTTGGAGGAGGCGAAAGTGGCTTTGGAAAAGCTGGATGAGGAGGCTAAACTTGAACTTTTGCCGAAGGATCCGAATGATCAGAAAGATTGTATTGTGGAAATTAGGGCTGGGGCTGGTGGTGATGAGGCTGCGATTTTCGCGGCGGAGTTGAGTAGAATGTACTTTAGATTTGCGGAGGAAAATGGGTTTAAGGTTGAGATTTTTAGTAAGAGTGAAGGGTCGCCTGGTTGTATCAAGGAAATTATTTTTGCGGTGCGTGGTGATGGGGCTTATGGAAAAATGCAGTATGAAAGTGGGGTGCATCGGGTCCAGAGGATTCCGGTTACTGAAAGTCAGGGGCGGGTGCATACTTCCACAGCTTCTGTTGCGGTGTTGCCGGAGGCGGAGGAAGTGGATATTGAAATTAAAGATGAGGATATTCGGATTGATGTTTATCGTTCAAGTGGTTGTGGAGGGCAGAGCGTAAATACTACCGATAGTGCTGTGCGCATTACGCATGTGCCAAGTGGTTTGGTTGTTAGTTGTCAGGATGAAAAATCTCAATTGAAGAATAAAATTAAGGCAATGGGGGTTTTGCGGGCACGGTTATATGCGCTGGAGGAGGATCGACTTAGGGATGAGCGTGGTGAAGAACGGGCAAGCCAGATTGGAACCGGTGATCGAAGCGAAAAGATCCGCACTTATAATTTCCCGCAGGATCGGGTTACAGATCATCGGATTCATGAAAACTTTAGCAATCTTCCGGGGATCATGGATGGGGATATTACAAAAATTATTGAAGCCTTAGCTCTTGCGGATCAGGAGAAAAAACTTGAGAAGATGGGAGAGTAAGGGTTATTGATAAAACTCAGAGAGAACTCTTCTGGCCCATGCTGTTATTGCCGATACGGGGTCGCCTTTTTTTGTTATCTCTATGCTGTCTGGTTTGAGTAATTCTGTCAGATCTATTTCAACTTCGTATGGGATTGCTGCTGCGCTTATTGATGTCGCGCCTGAGCTTGTTACCACGGGTATAAGCATAGAGGAAGTTTCGGAAAAGCTTCCATCTTGTTTAAATGTGATTCGAGTAAGTTTTTCATTGTTTTTGTCATCAATAGGGATTTCTTCTTTTACTTCTACAACTATATTTCCAAGAGAATTGTGACGGATTCTACAGTATTTTCCCCCAAAGGCTTTTCCTTCTATCCAATCATTGTTTTTCAAAAATTCTTCTTCTACTTTTTGTTTTACCTTCATGTATTTGTTGTATTTTTTTGAATATTCGTTTTCTTCGAAATTTTCCAGAAGATTCTTTACTGTTGCTAAATCTATCGGTGTGGGATACTGATCGTCGGGAGATGCAAGGAGCTCCAAAAAATCGCGGGCTCTAAATGGACGGGTATCAAGTTCAAGATTTTCTGTGTTCAGTTCCACATTGATTTGTGCGGCTTTGTGCATTTTTTCAGGCTTGTCCTCTATACCTGTTATTTTTATGGTTGCATTGTTTCTTTGAATTGAGATGAGCATTTGCATTTGTTGCATGTCTTTATCTAGCATTCGGGAACTTCCTTGTACGAATTTGTTGTTTTGTAAAAGTTCTTCCAGTTTTTGTGGGATCTCTGCGTTTTCTGGTTGTGTTTCGATTGTTTCCGGCATGAGTTTTTGTTAAAGGAGCTTTATTATACAAAAAACACTTATTTTGTCAAAGAATGTTGTGACAGCCTAGGGATTTTTTTCTTTTTAAGGCGGATTTTAAGATGTTTTCGGCAACTTGGGCAATGTTCTTGGTCTCGGCGATTTCGCGATTTGTTGAGTGGATTTGGGCAAGTTGTTCCTGGATTCCTTTGAGTTGTGGGAGGGCTTTTTCTTTGATCTCTTGGGGGTTTCTGATGATGCCGGAGTGTTTCCACATTAGGATTTGAGTTTGGCGTTTGAGTTTTTTGGCTAGGGCTGTTTCCTTTGAGGTTGGGCTGGCGATTTTTGGGCGTGGGAGGATTAGGACTTTTGCGGACTTGGCGGGCTTAAGTTCTTTTACTATTTGATTACTAAAAACTAGGGCTTCTAGTAGAGAGTTTGAGGCTAGGCGGTTTGCTCCGTGCACTCCGGTGCAGGCCACTTCACCAAAGGCGTAGAGGTTTTTAATGTTGGTGCGGCCTTTAATGTCGCACTTTATTCCGCCGCAAGAGTAGTGAACGGCGGGGGTTATTGGGATTAGGTCTTTTTCCATGCGGATTCCGTGTTTGAGTAGTTTTGCGTAGATTTTTGGGAAGCGTTTTTTAAGGTAGGCAGGTTTCTTGTGGGATATGTCCAGATAGACCGGGCCTTTTTTTAGTTCGTTGAAAATTTCTTTGGCAACGATGCTTCTTGGGGCCAGTTCTTTTAGTGGGTGGCGTTTGTTCATAAATCGTTCCTTTTTGTGGTTTAGGAGGTGTGCGCCTTCTCCTCGAACTGTTTCAGAAATTAGGAAGCGGGGTGAGAGATTTTTGGCAAAGGCGGAGGGGTGGAATTGGATAAATTCGAGGTCTTCTACTTTTGCGCCGGCTCTTATTGCCATTGCTAATCCGTCTGCTGTGGCGATTTTTGGATTAGTTGTATTTGAGAAAACTTGACCCAAGCCGCCGGTGGCTAGGATTGTTTGATCTGCAAAGACGCTTTCCAGGCGTTTTTTGTGAAGTATTTGGGCTCCGAAGCATTCATGATTTTTTGTAATCAGGTCTAGGGCGAAAGTGTTTTCGTAAATTTTGATGTTGGGGTGTTCTAGGACTCTTTGAACCAAAACATGTTCGATTTCTGCTCCGGTATAATCTCCAACATAGGCTATGCGGTGGGCGTGGTGGCCGCCTTCGCGGGTGAGCATCAGTTGCCCTTTTTCTTTTTCGAACTGTACGCCGAGGTCTATTAGGTGGTAGATGGCTTCTCTGGAATGAGTGACCATGAATTTGATAGCTTTTGGGTCTCCGTGATTTTCTCCGGCTTCAATAGTGTCTTTTATATGGGATTTGGTAGTGTCGTGAGTGTCTAAAACTGCCGCGATTCCACCTTGAGCGAAGTTTGTGTTGGAATCTAGCAGGCGTTTTTTTGTGATTAAAATCACCTCGCCTTTTTTTGCGGCGTTGAGGGCAAAATTAAGTCCGGCAATGCCGGATCCGATTACAAGAAAGTTTGTTTGCATATGTCTGGGATTTTACGCTAGTATTCCCGTACTTTAAAAGGAAAAAATGAAAAATCGACCTGAATTATTGGTGCCTGCGGGTAGCCTGGAAAAATTAAAAGTTGGATTACAGTATGGAGCGGATGCTTTTTATCTGGGGATTCCTGCTTTTAGTATGAGGAGTAGAATTACTAATTTTACGACGGCTTCTGTGATGGAAGGTGTGGAACTGATTCGTAAGGCCGGCAAGAAATTTTATATTACTACTAATATTTATCCGAGGGGGCTAAAGGTTGATGCTTTTAAGCATCATATCGAATTTTTGCGAGATGAGGTGAAGCCGGATGCGGTGATTGTGGCGGATGACGGAGTTTTTGATATGTTCAGAGAATATGCTCCCAAGATTCCTTTGCATATTTCGGTTCAGGCCAATTTGCTTAATTATCGTGCTGTGCAATTTTGGCAAAAACAGGGGGCTAGTCGGGTGATTTTGCCGAGGGAGTTAACGCTGGATGAAATAAGGGTGATTCACGAAAAGGTGCCGGAGATGGAGCTGGAGGCTTTTGTGCATGGGGCAATTTGCGTTTCTTATAGTGGGCGATGTTTGCTTTCGGCTTATATGACAGGACGAGATGCTAATCAGGGTGCTTGTGCGCATAGTTGTAGGTGGAAGTATAGGTTGCACAACGATTTTAGTATGGGGGAGCGGGTTGAGGCTTTGAAGGATGAGGATCAGTTGTATTTGGAGGAGGAGAAGCGACCTGGCGAGTTTATGCCAATTGAGGAGGACGAGCATGGGACTTATATTATGAATTCACGGGATATGTGTTTGTTGCCCTTTTTGAAGGAGCTTACGGATGCGGGGATTTGCAGTTTTAAGGTGGAGGGACGAAACAAGACCGAGCATTATTTGGGAACTGTTACGAGGGCTTATCGGCAGGCTATTGATGATATGATGGTGGATAAGGAGTTAGATGAGAGTTTGTTGGAAGATCTTCACAAAACTGCTAACCGAGGTTTCATTCCGGGGTTTATGAAAGGATTTCCAGGAAAGGAAAATATTTATTATGAAAAGAATGCACCGATTCAATCCCATAAATTTATTGGGATTGTGAAGGAGGATAGGGGAGATGGGCTTTATGTGGTGGAGATTCGCAATAAACTTGAGAGGGGTGAAGTGGTGGAGGTGATGATGCCGGATGGGCAGTTTGAGATTGAGGTGAGTGAGATGTTTGGGCTAGATGGTGAGCCTCTGGAATCTGTGCATGGTGGGGCTGGGGAGAAACTATTGAAATTGAAGGAGGGATTGTGTAAAAATAGTTTCATTAGAATAAAAATTTAACAAAATTATTATGAAGATGGTATCTGGTGGGGATATTCGTGACATGTTTTTTGGCAGAGGACTGAAAGAAAGAAGTACAAGTAGGGCTCGTACAGATTTACATGAAAAAAAGGGAGATGATCCTGGTTTTGAGTGTGGGGCGCATGGTTGGTCACCGGAAGCTGTGGCGGCTTACGAGGAGACTAAGAAATCAGCTAAGAGGGTGGTTGAGGAGGTTTAAGATTTGGCCTAAATCTTGTTCTAAATCGTCTGTTCTTTTTATGGTGTGGTCGGCTCTTTGTCTGTATGTTTCTTTGCGGGCTTTGTAGGTTTTTTCAAGATCTTTGAGTTGATCTTTTTCTTTTGTGAGGTTGGGGCGGTTTTTGTCGTTGGCGATGTATTTGAGAGAGTTGGCGGGGAGGCGGTGTAGGTAAATGATTATGCTGTTTTGTTTGAAGGCTTGGTAGTTTTCATTGTTGATAATTGTTCCTCCGCCGGTGGCGATTATTAGATTGTCTTGCATGGAAAAATTTTTGCTAATTTGTTTTTCGAGTTTTCTAAAGTGATCCCATCCTTTTTCTTTGACGATATTTTTTATTTTTGATTTAGCCAGTTTTTCTATCTCTTTGTCCAAATCGATGAATTTTTTCTTGATTTTTTTGGAGAGCATTTTCCCAAGCTTGGTTTTCCCGCTACCGCGCATCCCTGTTAGGATGATGTTTTTGTTTTGTAGTTTTCTTAGATCATTCCAAAAATTGGGATAGCTTTTTTTGACGCAAGAAGGGTTTTCTATTTTGAGGTTGGGGATTGCGTGTTGAAGGATTCCGAAACACATGGCTATTCTGTGATCGTTGTAAGTTTTGATTGTTATCGTTTTTGAAGGGAAGTTGTGCTTTGGGTCGCCGTGGATTGTGATGGAAGAGGAGCTTATGCTTACTTTTATTCCTAGTTTCGAAATTTCGTTTTTTAAGGCTACAATGCGGTCTGTTTCTTTTATTTTAAGATTGGAAATATTTTTGATTGTGGTTTTTCCTTTGCAGAAAATTGCCAGAATGGCGAAGGTCATGACAAGGTCGGGAGCATGGTTCAAGTCTATGTTTCTGAGGGGGGTTAGTTTTTTGGGGCCATTTATCAAGGTGCCATTTTTTGTTTCTTTGGTTTTGCATCCCATTT
>JAHIRL010000054.1 GCA_018818755.1 Patescibacteria group bacterium | reverse complement strand
CAGATCGCTATTATTATCCAAAGAATTGAGAGAATTTTCTTCATATTTAGGCGAATTTGTGAGTGTTAAGTGAGGTTATGGCGATGGCTATTGCGTCGGCGGCATCGTCCGGTTGTGGTGTTTCTTTTAGTTTTAGGATTAGACGAACCATTTCCTGGACCATTTTTTTGTCGGCTCTGCCGTTTCCGCAGATGGCGGATTTTATTTGTTGTGGAGTGAATTCTTCAGAGTCGATGCCGTTTTCTTTTAGTATTTGCAAAACAACTCCTCTGGCTTGGGCTACAGAAATAGCGGTTGTGACATTTTTGTTAAAAAAGAGGCGCTCGATGGCGGCGTGGTTTGGTTTATATTTTTTTATTAAAGTTTTTAAATCTTGGGCAATTTGGTTTAGGCGTTCATTTTGCGCGAGGCCGCTTGCTGTTCGGATACAGCCATAATCTATAAGTTTCAATTCCCTGTTTTTCAGGTCCATAATGCTAAATCCGGTTATTGCTGTGCCAGGATCAATTCCAATTATTCTCATATTTTTATTGTAGATATTAATTTTTCTTTGCTTGAGGCGTTGCAGATGATTACAATTTTGTCGCTGCGCTTTAGAAGCTTTTGTTGTTTGAGGTATTCAACAATTTTTGCGGTTTTGTCTGTGCCTTTTTGCTTAAATTTCTTTGTGTAGATTTGCTTTAGGCCCCAGGTGAGAGTGAGTTCTCGAGAAACTTTTTCATCAGGGGTGATGCTGATTATCTCTGTGTAGATGCGATTTTTTGCTACTTGCCTGGCTGTGTATCCGTCTTCTGTGTAGACGATTAGGTATTTTGATTTTGTATCTTTGCTAAGTTTGCAGGCGTTTTGGCAGGTGGCGTTTGTGCTGTGATAATTGTGGTAGGCCTGAATTGGGCCAAGAAGTTCGGGACGAGTTTGCATTTCTTTTTCTACGGCCATAGCAACGCGGCTTAATGTTTTTGCCGCTCGGAAAGGAAAACGGCCCACGGCGGATTCGTTGGAAAGCATTATGGCATCGGTGTTATCGAAAACGGCATTGGCGGCATCGGAAATCTCTGCCCGGGTGGCTCTTGGCGCGGTTGTCATTGATTGTAAGACTTGTGTTGCCGTGATTACAGGTTTTGCGTGGCGGTTTGCCAGGGAGATCATTCTTTTTTGAACGATTGGTACTTGTTCGGCAGGAATGTCTATTCCTAAATCTCCACGGGCTACCATTAGACCGTCTGCTTCTTTTGTAATTTCTTTAAGGCGGGAGACAGCTTCATGTCGTTCTATTTTTGCGATTATTTTGGCGTGGCCTCGGTATTTTTTTATGAGTGCGCGTAGTTCCTGGATGTCTTTTTCGGATTTTACAAATGATAAGGCTACAAAATCCACTTTGTTTTTTAGTCCGAATTTTAGATCTTCACGGTCTTTTTTTGTGATGGCCGGAACGGAAAATGAGGCGGTGGGGGAGGCAATGCCTTTATGGGATTCCAGAACTCCTGGAACTATCGATTTGCAGATTGCGGAATCTTTTGTTTTGCGGACAACTTTTGCTTCTATCAGTCCATCGTTTATTAGTACGAGGTCGCCTTTTTTTAGATCTTTTATCAATTCTTTGTATTGAACGGAAACGATTATTCCTTTTTCTGTGCGTTTGCCGATTAGTTTTTTTGCAGTTAGCTCAAATTCCTCTGATTTTTTTAACTTAATTCCGTCTCCTTCAATTTCTCCCAAGCGGATTTTTGGCCCTTGGAGATCCTGTAAAATCGCCACTCTTTGTTTTGTCTTTTTCTCGGCTGTGTGGAGATTTTTGATGATTTGGAGATGGTGTTTGTGGCTACCGTGCGAAAAATTGAGCCTGGCCACATTCATTCCAGATTGAATAAGTCTGGTTATCTCGCTGACAGAGTCGGAAGAAGGTCCCAGCGTGCAGACAATTTTGGTTTTCTTTTTGAGCATAGGAAATGAGGTGATTTCTTGTTTTGATTATATAGGAAATAGGGGAAATGGCAATTTGACTTTGACATTGAGTTTTTCTTAGGTTAAATTAGCTTCCATTAATTTTGTGTATGGAAAAAGTGGAATCTAGCTATGATTCTCAACAGGTTTATGAGGAGGCTTTGCATGAGGTTTTAAAATTTTTGAAATTAAAGGATCTTTCTTTGATAGAAAAACTAGCTTTGAAGAGGATTGCAATAGATCGAGCTATGCGTGCAGAAGTTGCACATATTGAGCCGGTTCTTGAGGTGGCTACATCTTTTATTAGGGATTATTTTGAGATACCTTTTGGGAATCAGGAGTTTTATGCCTCAATTGCCAAGATTCGCAAGAATTCTTACGAAAAACTAGGAGTGGATTTATGGCCTTTGTTTTGTGAAAAGAGGCAAATGGACAAACACTCTATTTGACCGTAACGCTTTTTGCCAAATTTCGCGGCATGTCTGGATTGTTTTTGCGTAGCACTGCCAATTGATAGGCTAAGATTTGGACGGGGATGATGTTTACTATTGGGGAAGTTTCGCCAGTATCGGGGACGCGGATCCAGAAATCAAAGGCTTCGTCGTTTTCCGGGGCGATGCCGATGATGAAGCCGCCACGGGATTTTATTTCGATGGAATTAGAGAGAATGTCTTTTTTGTGTTGGTCATTTGAGACTAAGGCTATTACGGGAGTTCCTTGGCTTATTAGGGCAATTGGGCCGTGCTTTAGCTCTCCGCCGGCAAAACCTTCGGCATGGATGTATGAAACTTCCTGGAGTTTAATGGCTGATTCCAGGGCAATGGGGTAGTTTTTTCCACGGCCTATGATGTACATGGATTCGATATCTTTGATTTTTTTGGCAATTTTCATGATGTGGTCTTCGTAGCGGGGGTTTACCATGTCGTTAATTTGGCTGGTTGTATTGATTAGCAGTTGTTTCCCGATGATGATTCCTCCGTCCATTGCGTAGGCTAGGAGGGTGAGAATTGCCAGTTGGGAGCTGGTAGCTTTTGTTGATGCTACGGCTTTTTCCGGTCCGGCTTTGATGGGAATTACAAAATCGGAAATTCTGGCCATGCTGGAATTTTCGACATTTACAATTGAAACTATCTTTGCACCTTTTTCTTTAGCCATTTCTAAAGCTTCCATTGTATCTGCTGTTTCACCAGATTGGGAAATTGCGATAACTATGCTCTTTTTGTTCAGGAATCCTGCCTGGCTCAAAAATTCTGATCCAAAATAAAAATGACTTTGCAATTTTGACACTTCTCCAAATAGATATTGAGCGACCATTGCCACTTTTCCGGCTGTTCCACAACCGGTTAAATAAATTGATCCGGCGGAGCGGATTTCTTTGGC
The DNA here is from genome assembly GCA_018818755.1 of Patescibacteria group bacterium. Taxonomy (GTDB): domain Bacteria; phylum Patescibacteriota; class Gracilibacteria; order UBA1369; family LOWO2-01-FULL-3; genus JAHIRL01. The sequence continues at coordinate 12,030 of JAHIRL010000054.1, read as the reverse complement.
AACTTTTTCGATTATTGAAGGATCTTGATTGATGGCTCGGCTAAGGGAATCTTTTTGCTCCATGATTTCCTTGATCATGAAATGGGGGAATTCTCCTTTTTCCGCGCTTTCTTCGTCCCAGTCAATCTCAATAATTCTTTTCTCCACTTCTTCTCTTTTTTGGGTATCGTAAAATTTAATTTTTCCTTCGTTGATGTTAGCGATTTGGTAATCGTCCAGGTAGATAACTTTGTTTGTGTATGGTAAAAATGCTGGAATATCTGAAGCGATATAAAATTCCTTTTCGCCTACGCCGATAATTAGCGGCGAGCCTTTGCGAGCCGCGACAATTTGATTGTTTTGTTTGTTGATAACCACAATGGCATATCGGCCTTCCATTTCCTGCATTGCCAATCTTGCAGCTTCCTCGAAATTGTGATTTTGGGCGTGTTCCTCAATTAAATGGGCGATAACTTCGGTGTCTGTTTTTGAGATAAATTTATGGCCTCGTTTTTGGAGGTAGGTTTTGAGTTCTTTGTAGTTTTCGAGGATTCCGTTGTGTACAAGAACAATGTCTTTGTCTTCGGTGAAATGAGGGTGGGCGTTTTTTTCGTTTACTCCTCCGTGAGTGGCCCAGCGAGAGTGGCCTATGGCTACTTGTGTGTCTTGCGTTTCACCTATGGCGATGTTGGATGGATCAAATTTGCTACCTTCGATCTTAAATTCTCCAATTTTTCCAACTTCTTTGTGAATATGAATGTCCTTGCCGCTTTTGTAGGCGATTCCCCAAGAGTCGTATCCTCTATATTCAAGGCGTTTGAGCCCTTCTATTACCAATTTTGCTGAGTTCTTTTTCTTGCCTGTATAGGCGAATATTCCGCACATATAAATTTGATTAGAACGGGCTTTATTTTAGTGGAAAGTGGGGGATTTTGGAAGGAGAAAGCGTCAGGTTCTTATTCCCGCTTTTTTGCACCAGAATCATATCTTCGATTCGGATGCCAAATTCTCCGGGGAGGTAAATTCCCGGTTCGACAGTTATTACTGAGGAGGCTTTTAGGTTTTCCTGGTATTTGTCTGATAGCGATGGGATTTCGTGAATGTCCAGGCCGACTCCGTGTCCGCCGGCATGGCCGTATTGTTCGCCGTAACCTGCATCTTCTATTATTTTTCGGGCGTAGGTGTCGGCTTGGGCTCCGGTTATCCCCGCTTTTATTTTTGAAATGGCTTGTTTTTGGGCTTTGAGTACCAGTTCGTAGATTTCTTTTTGTTTGGGAGTTGGTGGGGCGGTAAAGATAATGCGGGTCATGTCTGAGCAGTAGCCTTGATATTTCATACCCATGTCTACTAGGATTAGATCGCCTTTTTTGAGGCGAGTTTTGCTTGAGAGATGATGGGGGATTGCGCTGTGTGAGCCAAAGGCGATAATTGGGTCGAAGGAGAGGCCGTCTGCGCCGTGTTTGTGGGCGAGTTCTTGGATTTTCCAGGCCAGTTCGAGTTCCGTTACGCTGGGTTCTATGTGTTTTTTTAGCTCCGCAAAAACCTTTTCGTTGATGCGTTGGCTTTTTGTAATTAGAGTGATTTCTTGTTTGTTTTTGATTTCTCGGATTTTTTCGATTTCGTTAAGCATGTTGAAGAATTTTACAACAAGTCCTCGGTTTATTCTTCTAAAATTTTTGAAGCGCGCGATTGTTAGGTGGTTTTCTTCGATTCCAAGTCTTTCTATTTTGTGTTTTTTGAGAATTTTCTGCCAGTTTTCTTTAAGTTCTTTTTCGTTTTTCCACATTTTTGTGGTGTCGATTATTTTTATTTCTGACGGGATGCTGGCTTTGGCTCTTTCGATGTAGCGAAAATCGGTAAAAAGGTAACTGCTACTTTTTGTTCTTAGGATAAAGCCGTTCGAGCCTGTGAAGTTGGACAAATAGCGGATGTTTGATGGATTTGTGATCAGGTGAGCTTGGCCTTTTTTAAGCATTTTTAAGGAAGTATTGAATGATGTCTTCTGTTTTTGTGATTTCTTCGGGGAGTTCGGAAAGGAAGTCGTTTATTTTGGCGGCACGATAGCCAAATTTCTGGAGTGCTTCTTTTACTTCCTCGCAGGTTTGTTTGTCTAGAGACCTAAATGGTCGATCTGAGGCGGTTAGGTCTAGTTTCCCCTTAAGTTCCAGGATAATTCTTTTAGCTGTTTTTGCGCCGATTCCGGGAGTTTTTGAGATGTATTTATCGTCTCCTTCCAAAATGGCTTGAGTAAGCTTGTCTTGGTCTTGGGAAATAATTTCCAGGCCAACTTTTGGGCCGATTCCGTTGATGGAAATTAGTTTTTTAAAAAATTCCAGGTTTTCGTAATTGATGAATCCGTAAAGGTCAAAAGCGTCTTCTTTTACATTGTTATAGATGAAAAACTCCATTTCGTCGTTTAATTGTTCAAAAAGATTTTTGGGAATGAAGATCATGTAGCCGATTCCCTGGTTTTCCAATATTACTCCTTTTTCCAGTTTCTTGATGATTCTTCCTTTGAGATATGCGATCATTTTTTCTTGTTAATTAGTTCTTTGAGTTTAAATACACTTTTTCCGGATACTTTCATTTTAGGGCGCTTTTTTTCGTCGCGCCTTTTGGCTTTAATTAGAGCTTTTTGTTCATGATGTTCCACGCTGAATGAGGTAAAAATCCATTATTGTCAGGGCGGCCATTGCTTCGGCTACTGCAATTATGCGGGGAGCTAGACAGCAATCGTGGCGACCATGTGTTTGGATTATAGCATTTTTTCCTTTTGTGTTGATGGTTTTTTGTTTGAGAGCAATGCTGGGGACCGGTTTTATAGCTAGTCTTAGCACGATATCTTCTCCTGTGGAGATTCCTCCTAGTATGCCTCCGCTATTGTTGCTGAGAAATTTGTTTTTGCTTTGCATCTGATCATTATTTTCGCTTCCTTTCATTTCGGCAACATGGAATCCTGCTCCGATTTCCACTCCTTTTACAGCTCCAATACTCATCATGGCAGTGGCTAGCCTTGCGTCTAGTTTGTCAAAAACAGGTTCGCCCAGGCCTTTTGGCGGATTTTTTATGATTATTTCGATTATTGCACCGATGCTATCCGCTTTTGTGCGAATTTTTTCGACATATTTTTGCATTTTTTTGGCTACGCTTGGATCTGCACATTTGAGTTCGTTTTTGTCTATCGTAGATTTGTCGAATTTTTTGGCTTCAATTGCCCCAATTTTTACTGTGTGGCCGATGAATTGTGTTTTGCTGTGTTGTTTTAGATATTTTTTTGCGATTGCTCCTCCAGCAACTCTGCAAACTGTTTCGCGTCCTGAAGATCTGCCGCCCCCGCGATAGTCGCGGATGCCATATTTTAGGTCGTAAGTGTAATCGGCGTGTCCGGGGCGATAAATATCTTTAGTATTTGAATAATCCTGTGAGCGGGTGTCTTTGTTGGCAAATTGGATTGCTATAGGGGTTCCGGTGGTTTTTCCTTCAAAAACTCCAGAGAGGATTTGCACTTGGTCTTCTTCTCTGCGTCCAGTTGTGATTCGAGAGTTTTCGGCTGGTCTTCTTTTATCGACCTCTTTTTGAATATCTTTTTCTGTGAGATGAATATTAGGCGGGCAACCATCAAGAACAAGGCCTAGAGCTTCTCCATGAGATTCTCCCCATGTTGTAAGCTTAAATAGGCTTCCAAAGGTATTTCCTGGCATAATATGTGAGGTTTATTTAAGCGGCTTTTTCCAGATCTTCGGCTGGCGCTTCTTCTTTGACCGGTTTTTCTTTAGCTGGTGCTTTTTCTTTTGCTGGTTCTTCTTCTGGGGTTTCTGGAGTCTCGTCAGTCTCGTCAGTGTTATCTACTTTCTTAACATTTTTCTCAGCATGTGCTTGTGCCTGTTTTCTTTTGGCCATGAATTTGTCTACGCGTCCGCTTGAATCAATAAGTTTTTGGGTTCCTGTAAAGAAAGGGTGACAGTTCGAACAGATTTCTGTTTTAAACTCTCCTCCCAATACGGATCCAGTACTAAATGTAGCTCCGCATGAACAGGTAAAAGTTGTGGGTTGATATTTCGGGTGAATGTCTTTTTTCATTATTTCTTCTTAAGTTTTGAATTTTTAGCCTTTGCAATATACTTTGTGTACATGAGTATTGCAAGCAAAATTAATAATAAAGTGAGACCGAGTTGTAGGTATAGATTTAGGTTGAGAACACTAACTTGGAAAGTTTTGCTTCTTTGCTCTCCCTGATTGTCGGTGATTGTTAGTTCTATGCTGTGTTTCCCCACTTTTTCAAATGTATGAGTGACTGAGTTTCCTTCAAATTCCTCTCCATTTATTTTCCAAATATAGGAGATAATATTGCCATCTTCGTCATAAGAAGGTGAGGCGTCGAATGTATATGGATCAAGAATATCGACTAATTTTGGATTTTTTTTCAATTCTATGAAGGGGCCTTTGTTTTTTGGGAAGTCATCCATTTCGTCCAAAATACCATCGTTATCGTCGTCTGTATCGGTGTTATCTCCGATTTGGTCATTGTCGGTGTCTTCCCATTCATTTGGATCCAGTGGGAAGGGGTCTATGCCATCATTGTAGGAGTCGCCGTCTGTGTCGGGGTTTAGGGGGTCTGTTCCTTGGTTGTCTTCCTGGATATCTAACACTGTGTCGTTGTCATCGTCGGTATCTTCGATGTTCCCTTGACCGTCGCCGTCTGTGTCGGTGCTTTCGTTGGGATCATAGGGGAGATCGTCATGTTCGTCTGGGATTCCGTCATTGTCGTCGTCGGGGTCGGCGTTGTCTCCTTGGCCGTCACCGTCTGTGTCATGTTGCTCACCTGGGTCTAAGGGAAAATCGTCATTGTCGTCGCTAATTCCGTCATTGTCGTCGTCGGGATCGCTGGCGTTGGGTATGCCGTCACCATCTGTGTCTGGGGCGATATAGATGTTTGTGCTTATGGTGTTGTTTGATGGATCATCTAGTTCACTATCCCATGGGAATATTTGGGCTTTGATGGTTTGATTGCCGTAAGTCTGGGGAGTCCAATCAATAAAAATGTCATCTGTTTTGCCTACGAAGATTGAAACTGCCTGATCTGAACTGATTTGAGAGTTGTTTGCGAAAAAGCGCACTACTCCAAGCAAATCTTGTTGGCTGTTGTTGGTTGCGGAGGAGTAAATTCGAACGGTTTGTCCCTGGATGAAGTTGTCGCTGGAAAAGCGTAGTGTTCCGTTGGACATAGAAATATCTCCACTATAGGCAAAAACCGAGCTGGATATAAGAATGAAAGCAAAAAGAAAACTTAGTGCCTTGATTTTCATATGTATTTAGTTAGTAATAAGAGGCTGGGCTTTTGTGTCTTTCTGCTCTTCTTTTTTTGTAGTGCTGTCTAGTTCTTCGATGTTTTTAATCAATGAAATTGAAGCAACCTGGTCTTTTGGTTTAAGTCGCATTAGGTAGACTCCTTGGGTGCTTCTTCCCTGAGACGGGATGTTTGAAGTGTGAAGTCTGATCACCTGGCCCGCTTTAGAAATCATTACTAAGTCTGCATTAGTGTCTTTTGAGATAATTTTTGCACCAACAATTTTCCCTGTTCTAGTGGTAATATTTGCTGTTTTTACGCCAGTTCCACCTCTTCCTTGTTTTCTGTAATTGACTATTTTGGTCATTTTCCCAAGTCCATTTTCCATCACTACCAAAAGTTGGGTGTCTTCGGGGTCTGTTACGGTAGCCATTTCTACCACTTTATCCTCTCCTTTAAGCTTGATTCCGCGTACTCCAATTGAGGCTCTTCCCATACCTCGGACATCTTTTTCATCAAAACGGATGCATTTCCCGTTTCTGGTTATTAGAGTTATTTCGTTTCCTTTTGAGGTTTCTTTAACCCATTCAAGAGAGTCGTTGTCTCGGAGTTTTATGGCGATTAATCCGGTTTTTCGGACATTTTTGAAATCTTCAACCGCTGTTTTTTTGATAGTTCCGTTTCTTGTGGCCATGGTGAGATATTGTCCCATGAATTTGCTTTTTGCATTTAGGATCGCGGTTACTCTTTCTTCTTTTTGAAGCTGAAGGAGATTTACGATTGCCTGGCCTTTTGCGGTTCTTGAGGCTTGAGGGATTTCAAACACTTCTTGTTTAAAGACCCGGCCTTGATTTGTGAAGAATAATAGATCATCGTGATTCATGGCGTATGTGATTGATCTAATCTCGTCTTCATCTTTTGTTGTTCCTCCAATAATTCCTTTTCCTCCGCGGTGTTGAGCTTTAAATGTGTTAATTGGAACTCTTTTTATGTAGTTTTCCTGGCTAAGCATTACGATCATTGGTTCGTTTGGAATTGTGTCTTTTTGGGAAATTGAATTGATGGCATTTGGAATAATTTCCGTTCGGCGTTCGTCGTTATATTTTTCTTTAATTTCTGCCAGTTCGTCTTGCATAATTTTTAAAACTTTTTTTGTGTCGGCCAAGATTCCTTCGAGTTCGATGATTAGGGCTATTTTTTCTTTTAATTCATCCTCGATTTTTTGTCTTTCCAATCCCGCTAAAGTTTGCAGTCTCATCTCCAGAATGGCTTTACCCTGAAGTTCTGTGAATTTGAATTTTTTTATTAACTCGGTGAGGGCTTCTTCTTTTGTGGGTGCTTTTTTGATTGTGGCGATGACTTTGTCGATGTTGTCGATGGCTATTTTTAATCCTTCTAAAATGTGGGCTCTGGCTTTTGCTATTTTCAGATCGTATTCCGTTCTTCTGGTGATAACTTCTTTTCTGTGCTTGATGAAATGTTCCAGTACTTGTTTAAGGTCTAGAAGATGCGGTTGGATTTCATCTACCAAGGCAATCATATTCATGTTGAAGGATGTTTGCAGTTGGGTGTATTTGAAAAGTTGGTTTAAAATTTTCTTTGGGAAGCTGTCTTTTTTGAGTTCGATTACTACTCGGATTCCTTTTTTGTTTGATTCGTCACGAATGTCTGTGATTCCAAGTATTTTTTTGTCGCGAACAAGATCTGCAATTTTTATGATTAGGTTGGATTTGTTTACCTGATAGGGGATTTCAGAGACTATAATTGCTGATTTTCCGTTTTTTATGTCTGTAATTTCTGTTTTTGCACGGCAAACTATTCCTCCTCTTCCGGTAGCATATGTTCTCTTGATATCTTCGATACAATAAATCTGGCCTCCTGTTGGGAAATCTGGTCCTTTGATGAATTCCATTAAATCGTCCAATGTGGCTTCCGGGTTGTTGGAAAGATGTATTACTCCATCAATAACTTCTCCCAAATTGTGTGGTGGGATGGAGGTGGCCATACCAACGGCGATACCGGTAGTTCCGTTTAGAAGCAGTTGGGGGAGTTTTGTTGGTAATACAATTGGTTCTTTATATCTTCCATCATAGTTATCTCTCCAGTTAACGGTTTCTTTATCGATATCAGCCATCATTTCATCGCTTATTTTCTCCATTTTTGCCTCTGTATAACGCATGGCTGCGGCAGAATCTCCGTCGATAGATCCAAAGTTTCCTTGTCCACGCACCAGTTCGTAACGCATGGCAAAATCCTGGGCCATTCTTACCATTGAATCGTACACGGCTGTGTCTCCATGCGGGTGATATTTCGCCAAAACTTCACCGACAACCGCTGCAGATTTGCGGAATGAGCCGCTTGAGCGCAATCCCAGCTCGTTCATGGCATATAGAATACGCCTGTGTACAGGCTTGAGTCCGTCGCGGACATCCGGTAGGGCTCGGGAAACGATTACACTCATCGCATATGAGAGATATGAGGTTTCCATTTCATCGGAGATGTCCTGTTTTTTTACTCCACTTTCGTTATCAAAAAGTTGTTGATCTTCGGGGGTTTCGGGGGTTTTCCCCTCGTCTTTTTCCGGTTCTTCTTCCGGATTCTTTTGATCTTTTTCTTCCACGGTTAATATATGGTTAGAGATATTTTATCGTCTGCAATACTATCATGAATTTTGGAAATTGCTAGAAATAAGTCTTTACCCCTTGTAAAAAAGGTGATTTTTTGCTAAAATACTAGGATTAAATAAAAACAAAAAGTGCCTACAACTGAAGATACAAAAATACAGGAACAAAAGGAAGAATCGGTTTTGAAAGCAGGGCCTAAATCTAAGGAGGCTCCTTCTTGGTTAAAGGAAACTGCTGAGAAAGCCGGAAAATCTACAAATAAGGCTCAGATTACTGATTCAGGTTCTTTTTCTGAGGGATTGCCAAATCTGAAGGTGGAGAAGCCAAGTGTGGATGAATTGGGTGAAAATCCAGGATCGGATGTTTTGATTGAAGAAAAGTATCAACCGGATCTTGAAGCTGTTGAGAAGGTAGAGAAAGAAGCAGTGGAAAAGCTTGAGAAATCTGGAATTGAGCAAAAACCTCAAAAAGCTGAAACTAAAAAATCGGGTTTGTCTATTTTGGATAAAATAAAATCTTTCTTGCATCTAAATACGAAAAAAGGCCTAAAATCTCTTACCAAGGCGAAAAGCGAAGAGAGTTCCGAACAGCAGATTGCTAAGGCAATGGGGGTGGATGAGAAGGAAAGAAAAGTTTTTATTGAGGCTGAGAAGGTTTATCAAGAAGGGTTGAGTTCTATCAAGGATTTGATTGCTCCATCTTCTTTTGAGGTTAATTTTGATTCTATCAGGGTTGATGGGATGTATGCGCGGTCTTTTTATGTTTATTCCTATCCTCGCTATTTGGATGTTAACTGGCTTAGTCCTGTTGTTAATTTTGATGTTACCATTGATGTTTCGCAGTTTATTTATCCGATTAGGTCGGAAAAAATAATGAAGGTTTTGAAGAAGAAGGTGGCGGAAATGCAATCTTCGATGCGGATCAATGCTGAAAAGGGGCAGGTTCGTGATCCGGGCTTGGAAACGGCACTTGAGGATGCTGAGGGTTTGCGTACAGAAATTCAACGAGGGCAAGAGAAATTCTTTCAGTTTGCACTCTACTTTACAGTTTATACTGATGACGAGAAGAAGTTGGAGAGGGTGGGAAAACAACTTGAGAGTTTGTTGGCGGGGAAGCTTGTTATGGTTAAGAAAACTCAGCTTCGATCTGAACATGGGTTTAATTCAACAATTCCGATTTGTTTGGATGAGCTTTATACGGTTCGTAATATGAATACCGGGCCGCTTTCCACAAGTTTTCCTTTTACATCTTCGGATTTAACTTCGGATAGAGGTATTTTGTATGGGCTTAATCGTCATAATGACAGTTTGATAATTTTTGATCGATTTAGTCTTGAGAATGCCAATAGTGTGGTGTTCGCGAAATCCGGTGCAGGTAAGTCTTATGCGGTTAAGTTGGAGATTTTGAGAACTTTGATGATGGGGACGGATGTGGTGGTGATTGATCCTGAAAATGAATATGAATCTCTTAGTAATATGGTTGGAGGAGAGTATTTGCGAATGAGTTTGAATAGTGATCGCAGAATCAATCCTTTTGATCTGCCTGAACCTCTACATGGAACCGAGGATGTTAAGCCCGGAGATTTGCTTAGATCCAGTATTATCAATTTGCATGGACTTTTGAAAATTATGTTTGGTGGAGTGAGCGTGGCGGAGGCTTCTATTTTGGATAAAGCTTTGATGGATGTTTATGCGTTGAAGGGAATTACAATGGAAACTGAGAATCCGGCACAGTTTGAGCCGCCCACAATGGAAGATCTGTATCAGATTTTGAATTCTATGGAAGGAGCCACTGAGCTTGTACAAAAATTATCTAAATTTACTTCGGGATCTTTTTCCGGAATCTTTAATAAACCGACCAATGTGGATATTGGAAGTGGTTTGATGGTTTTCTGTATTCGCGATTTGGAGGATGAGCTTAGGCCGATTGCTATGCATATTATTCTTAATTATATTTGGACAAAGGTTCGAAGTAAGCTTAAGAAAAGGATTTTGGTGGTAGATGAGGCCTGGACTATGATGCAACATGAAGATAGTGCGAAGTTTTTGTTTGGACTTGTGAAGAGGGCGCGAAAGTATTATTTAGGTGTGACTACAATTACTCAGGATGTGGATGATTTTATGGGCAGTCCTTTTGGAAAGCCGATTGTAACTAATTCTTCAATGCAGTTGTTGCTGAAACAGGCACCTTCTTCTCTTGAGGTTTTGGATAAAAATTTCCAGCTGACTGAAGGTGAAAAGTATATCCTATTGAATAGCGGTGTTGGGCAGGGACTTTTCTTTGCAGGTCTTAGGCATGTGGCTATTCAGGTGATTGCTTCTTATAATGAAGATAGAATTGTAACTTCTAATCCGGAAGAACTTTTGGCCGCCCAGGATGCCAAAGCGGTTGAAATCGAAAAAGAAAAAGTTGAATCTGGAGCTGTTGCGCCTGAGCCTGTTGAGGCTGTTGCGCCGGAGGCTGCTGTGGCAGAGCCTGAGCCTGTTGAGGCTGTTGCGCCGGAAGCTGCTGCGGTTGAGTCTGAGCCTGTTGAGGCTGTTGCGCCGGTTGAAGCAGAGCCCGAATCTGTTGTTGTTCCTCCAATTGAGGATGCGTCAGCTTAAAATTCTTTTAGTGCTTCTTCAAGATAGTTTTCTGTTACGATGCGATCCGGTTTGATCCCTTTTTTGTTGATGTCTTTGCCGTTTGGGGTGAGCCATGCGGCACTTGTGTATTTTAGGAGTGAGCCGTCTATGTAGTTGACGATTTTTTGGACTCGCCCTTTCCCAAAACTGGTTTCCCCAATAATTTTTTTGGAGATGTTGTGATCTCTCAGGGCGGCTGTGAGAATTTCTGATGCTGAGGCTGAGCCTTCGTTAATTATTACGACCACTTTCTCTTTGTAGTCTTTTAGCAGACCATTACCATTGCTTTTGTAATCTTCAGTAGATCCGTTTGAATTTTTTAGTTGTGTTGTGATCAATTTTTTGTTGGTGAAGAGGCCAAAGATGTCTATGGCTGTTTGCAGGTAACCTCCAGGGTTGTTTGTGAGGTCCAGGATGATTCCTTTTGCCTGTTTGTCGACAATTTCCTGGGCGATTTTTTTGAACTCGGAGTAAGCGTTGTCGGTAAAATTGTTGAATTCTATGTAGGCAATGTCATTATGAAATTCCAGATAAACGCTTTTGTTTTCGATGGATTCTCGGGTTACACTTATGTTTTTTTTGATGTTGCCTCTGAGAACTTTAATTTTTACCTTTGTGCCGGCTGGCCCTTTTATCAGTTGGATTCTTTCAAGGTAGGGGAGGGAGCTTATATCTTTGTCATCTATTTCGATGATGATGTCATTTGGCTTAAGGCCTGCCTTTTCGGCGGGACTATTTTTGAAAGGGGAAATTATTGTGAGATTGTTGTCGATCATTTCAACAAGTACGCCGATGCCTTCGTATTGGCTAGAAATGCTGTCCAGGATCATATTGCTATCGCTTGGACGGCTGAATGTTGTATATGTGTCTCCTATTTCTGCGCTTAGTCCTTCAATTGCTCCGAGGAGTAATTCGTCATCTGTTAGTTCGTCTTTTTGGAAATGGTCAGTTTTTAGAGTCTCCCAAACATCCATTAGTATCAAGAATTTTTGGCTTTCCATTAGCTTGTTTTGGCGAGAGGTAAAATTGGGATTTGAGTCCAGTTGGATTGTGATGTGCTGTGTGTTGGCGTTATTCTTGATTTGGTAAAGGTAGTATGCGAGATCTGCTCTTGTTGGACGGGAGGCTTTTTTGAAATATTGGGGAGATGATTCGAGAATGTCCAGGTCGTATGCGGCTTTTGCGGTAGCGGCGGTAGAAGAGTTTTCACTTAAATCTTTGAAGGGAAAGGAGTCACGGTTGAAAAATTGATTGACTCCGACCCCGATGGTGGAGAAGGTTTTTTCGAGAATTTGTTCTTTTGTGAGGGAATAATCGGGGTGGGATGATTTTTTTGTGAGGCCGAGATCTTGCGCTGTTTTTGTGTATGTTTCCTCGTTTTTTTTGATTTGGCCGTAGTTTAGGAGAAGTTCGTATAGATCTTCGGTTTTTACTTGATCATTGGGGCGAAAGGTTTCGGTTTTGGGGAGTTGGTTTGCTTCGTAGAGATCGTATATTTCTTGATAATGTTCGTTGT
>JAHIRL010000053.1 GCA_018818755.1 Patescibacteria group bacterium | reverse complement strand
TTTCATTTTTGTTTTTTTGGTTCTTGAAATCTATTAAGTATACCAAAAATAAGCCAAAAATTCAATGCACACCCCTATACAAAATCACTTTATTTTGTATAAAAAATCCGTATAATAATCGTATATTAAACAATAATTATGCCAAAATTTGAAGTAGTCGGAGGAAAACAATTAAAAGGGGAGGTGCGCATCAGCGGATCCAAGAACGCAGCATTGCCAATTCTCTGCGCCTCGCTCCTAACGGATCAAAAAATTACGCTAAAAAATGTACCAAAAATAGCCGACATTAAAAGCATGACAAAGATACTGAATGCGCTTGGGGCAGTCACTTTCTTTAAAAACGACACTCTAGAAATAAACCCAAAAAACTTAAAAAAAGGGTCAATTCCAGAAAATTATATCCGTCAGATGCGGGCCTCGATTTTAATCCTGGGCGCACTTTTACCACGATTTAAAGAATTGAAAATCCCTTTTCCAGGAGGTTGTGTTTTAGGAAAACGCTCAGTGCTGGCTCATACGCACGCTTTCAAATCGCTCGGCGCAAAAATAATTGATGACAAAAACGGACTCCACTTAAAAGCCGCAAAACTCAAGGGTGCAAAAATCCTGCTTCCCGAGCTTAGCGTAACCGCTACCGAAAATGCTATAATGGCCGCAGTCCTGGCCGAAGGAAATAGCGAAATTCGCCTTGCAGCAACAGAACCACATGTCCAGGATCTTTGCCATTTCCTCAAAAAAATGGGTGCTAAAATTTCCGGCATTGGCACAAACACCATTAAAATTGTTGGAGTAAAAAAACTAAATGGCTGCACATACACAATCACCGGCGATTACCTTGAAGCCGGAACTTTTGCCATCGCCGCTTTAGCCACCGGAGGAGATGTGGTAATAAAAGGAATAAATACAGATCACCTCGATAGTTTTTGGCAAAAATTGGAACAAATGGGTGCAAATTTTGAGGTAAAACCGAACGAAGCTCACATAAAGCCAAGCAAAAAACTCACAGCCGTAAAACACCTAAAAACAGCTGTTTATCCCGGATTCGCCACAGATCTTCAGGCTCCATTTTCCGTGCTCCTAAGTCAGGCCAAAGGCGTTAGTAAAGTTTTTGAAACCCTATTTGAAGGCCGTCTAAATTATCTTTTTGAGCTTGAAAACATGGGAGCCCACATCGAATTTCTTAATCCTCACCAGGCTTTAATTATTGGCCCAGCCAAACTTAAAGGTATCCCCATCTCCAGTTACGATATTCGTGCCGGTGCCGCCATGGTAATCGCCGCTCTGGCCGCTGATGGAAAAACGGAAATCTCAAACATCAACTACATTGATAGGGGATACGAAGATCTTGATGAAAAACTTCGCCACCTTGGTGCAGACATCAAGCGCATTCCTCCTAAAAAATAAATTCAATAATTCCTTCCAGATCATTTCTGCGCACAGTAGCCCCTAGCGCCTCAAAAGCACGCAAGCTTTCTTCGTGGGGATGACTAAAACTGTTCCCCTCGCCAACCTGCACAACCACAACATCCGGCCTAACAACACTCAAAAACCCCGCACTCGAAGCTGTTTTACTTCCATGATGGCCAGCCTTCAAAATATCCGACTTAAGTTTTCCAAAATATCGCTCAATCAGCTCCTGCTCAACTTCTCCCTCAGCATCACCAGTTAACAAAATTCTCAAATCCCCAGATTCGATCATCAGCACCACCGAAGAATTATTCAGATTTTTAAACTCCTCCCCTACAATTTGCGAGAAAGGATAAAGCACATCCATCTTCAAATCTCCGAATAAAAAATCCGTCCCACTCTCAGCAAAATAAACCGGAACCTCCGCCACCTTATCCAAAAACTCAAAATAGGTATCATCATCCGCAAAAACCCCAGTAATCAAAACCGCCCCAACCTCAAACCTCTCAAGGACTTCCACCAACCCATCCAAATGATCTGCATGTGGATGAGTGAGCACAACAAAATCAATTGAGGAATCAGTATAAGGCATTACCAGGTC
>JAHIRL010000052.1 GCA_018818755.1 Patescibacteria group bacterium | reverse complement strand
AGATAAAAAAACTAGGGAAAAATTGAAATCCCGGTTGATCGAGCTGAAAGCAAATCCCCTCAAAGGCAACGACATAAAAAGACTTCAAGGTTATAATTGCCCCACATACAGACTTCGTTTAGGGAAAATTCGGATTATTTTCACAATCAACAATAACAATCTAGAGATTATTGACATAGATTACAGGGGAAATATTTATTAGAATACTAATATGATACGCGCCAAAATTCTCACAAAACCGGAAGAAGACATTTGGGATAAATTCGCAGAGAATCATCCCCTTTCAACCATCCACCAGGCCTCAATCTGGGGGCATTTTCAAGAAAAAATCAACGCCCGCGGCAAATACTGGATTATTGCCCTCAAAGAAGATGGCAAAATTATCGGTGGAACCATGCTCATCCGCCATCTCACAGCCAAAGGCCACTCCTGGCTCTACGCCGCCCGCGGCCCACTTCTAAATTACAAAAGCCCCCGTATCAACGAATATCTAAAAGCTCTTCTCACCCCCATCAAAAAGCTTGCTGAAGAAGAAAATTCAATCTTCCTGCGCATAGATCCTCCCCTCGAAAAACTACCCCCCCTCAAAGGCTTTTATAGCTCCTCTCACGGCTTCCAGCCCCAAGACACCCTCATTCTCGATCTGCGCCCCAAGCTCGACGACATCCTTGCTCAAATGAAGCCTAAAGGCCGATACAACATTCGCCTCGCCGAGAAAAAAGGAGTCACAGTCCGAAAATCCAATCCCAAAAAACTCGAACAATTCCTCGCCGATATCGAATCCTTCCACAGAATGCTTAACGAAACCACTCAGCGTGACAAATTCTCCAGCCACAAAAAAGAAGTCTACCGCGACATGATCGACACCCTAAACCTCGAAAATCGCGCCGCCCTCTACCTCGCAGAATACGAAGGAGAACCAATCGCTGGGATAATCGTAACTTTTTACAAAGACACAGCCATTTATTACTACGGAGCCTCCTCAAACGAGCACAGAAACCTCATGGCTCCCTACCTCCTCCAATGGCAGGCCATCCAGGAAGCCAAATCCCGCGGCCTCACCAACTACGACTTTCTCGGAATTGCCCCCCCAAACGCCAAGAATCACCCCTGGCGCGGTGTCACCGACTTCAAGGAAAAGTTCGGCGGCCAACACATCGCTTACACCAAACCCCAAGAGCACCCATTCCAGAAGCTCAAATATTTCGCATACCGCCTATATAAATTCATCAAAGGATAACCGCCTTCGCCTCAAGTTCCCTCACTCTATCCACGAACAGCACCCCGTTTAGGTGATCGATTTCATGCTGAACAACCCGCGCATCCATCCCAAAAAGCTGAAGCATCTGCCTGTTTTTATCCAAATCCTTAAACTCCACCACAATCGAAGCATATCGAGAAACCTGTTCATAAATTCCCGGCAAACTCAAACAACCCTCCTCGCACACCTCCACATCATCGCTATGCTTCAAAATTACCGGATTCGCCATCGCCAAAACCTTCTTATCCTCCAAGGTCACAACTATCAAACGCATATTTTCGCCAACCTGTGGAGCCGCAAGTCCCAGCCCCTTTTTGGCCTTCATGGTTTTCTTCATCTCCGTAGCAAACTTCCGCAACCCATCACCAAACTCCCTCACCAACACAGACTGCGTCCGCAAGATCGAATTATTCTCCCCTGTTTGTATTTTTAAATTCTTCATAATTAGACTATACCCGTTTTTACTCCACTTTACTACTTTCCCTCAGTTCAATCCCTCTCTTATGCTTATTATAAACATTAATAAACTGCACACTGCTATTTTTCGCAGGATTCACATAATCTTTCCATTCACTCTCCTCACTAAACTCCGTCTCAAGAATTAGAGATTTATCTTTGATCCTTGTGCCAAATACCAATTCGATTTGTTCCTACCGGCTGTGAAGTGTAACCGACTTGAAAATGCTTGCCATTCTTATCGTATATCCGTGTATCATCAGCCATTCCGGTATCAAGATTAACTGCAAATTGCACTTTTTTCCCATCAATAACCAGTTCGATAATTTTGTCTGAGACCTCGGCATCAGTCATCGGGATACGACTGTCATATATCCCAAAAGTCCCATCATAAAACTTCATCAATAATCTTTTATGCGCGGCACTTTGCTGATTACTCATTGATTTTCCATTTTCAACATACAAGGATTCCAAAAATCCACTTAACTTACTATGTTTGGAAACCATCCAAAACAATTCCTGATGTAAGTAACTTTCTTCACTGGCATAGTTTAAGGGTTTCCCGGCCTTCCACTGGTTAAACAATTCCTGTATTTCCAATAGTTTGCGATATTTTCTTATAATATCTTTGTTCTCTTGCTCAAACGATTTTGTAATTTCTGCACCTTGCGGCAAAAGATGTTCAAACTCCATCTCTGCCTGCTTGATATCCTCGTTCAATTTAGTCCTAAACGCCTTTAATCTGGCTACTTGAGCCATTTCCCAATAATGAATTTTTGTTTTTTTCACAACAGCCATCCTTCCACCCGGACTGAAAATAACCAAACCATCGCGTTGCCCCTCCATCGTTGTTTTCTTGTTTTTAGTTTCACCATTCTCAAAAATCATACTAATTGGCATACCCGCACCCTGTACCATCGAGCCTACGGTATCCATCATTAATTTTTTCCCATATTTTCCTCTCAAAATCTTTGATAAATTATTTTTATTCCCACCAGTTGTAGCTCCCACTTGAACCAAAAATTTAAACCGTGCCCCCTCCTTTGGATCAAATTTAGCAATAATCGCTTCAGTATTTCCGGAACGCTTCACGGTATATAATTTTGTACTGGAATGAACTTGTTCATTTGTAAGTTCCACACTCCTTCCGCCATAGTTTTCACCGCCTCCGGAAAATCCACTTTCAAATTGCAATTTCCCCGGCACCAATTCCGCATTACCTGCCCCAAATAGCGATTCTTTTAACATCCGGGCTTTATGGCTGGCCTTCGCCTCTATTTTTCTTTTCTTATAATCATCATCAATATCAGGATCAAATAATTTTCTTATTCTGGCTCCTAAATTATCCGCACTTTCCACTAAAACGATCTCTAAATCCGGCAAAACATCCCTTAATTTTAAATTTTTACCCTTCCATTTTACATCCATGTTCACGGCTGTTTTTTTCATCCGATTTATATAACTCACAATCTGTTCACGGATAAACTCCATTCTGCCGGTCAATCCCTCCGCCTTAAATCCAAGATAAAGATCCAGCCTATTCTGCAAATCGCCCCGGTTTGATATGCGTCCTTTTACCTCAGCAACAGTACTATGACTTAATATCCAATCTCTCAAGTCTTCCATATTTTTTTGCTTTTCCATCTCCGCCCTCTCCCTTTCCGATTTTAATTCCTTTTCTTTTCTCAGCCTTTCCTCTCTTTCTTTTTTTTCTTTTTCAATTCTATTCAGCCTTTCCTCTTCCTCCTTCCTCTTCGTTTCCTCCTCTTTCTGTTTTCGGAAAACCGTTTGAATACGGTCTATTTCCCCGGCATCTTCTTTGTCAAAAATTCCCCATTCAGCATATCCTTCAACATAATTATCGGAAGCATATCTTTTTAATGAATTTTTCATCTGTTTAGCGGCAAACACATAAATATCAAAGACAAAACGGTCATCCAAGCCGCTTGCTTCCGCATTTTCGTCAGGATCTCCCCATATTTTCACAAACGATACTTTTTCTTTTAAATTCCCATTTGTTATAGGTTCTTCGACATATTCTTTCGCTTTCAACTCAATAATCTGATTGGCTTTTTCATAGGTGATCAATAGCAGTTTTTTCCTGACCCGCTCCACAGCCTTCAAATGTCCCAGGTTGAGAGAGAAAGTGTTAATTATCTTTTCCCACAATTCATTTGGAGCATTTAATTCTTCAAGCAATCCAAAAACTTCCAGCCCCATTCGTTCTTTCATTATTTTTTCAAAATCTATTTTGGAAAGAACCTCTTTTTTGGCTTCATCATCACCCAAAAGCTCATAACCCTTAATGATGTAATAATAATTACTCAATTTTCGTTTCGGGCGGTCATTTTCAACTCCCAGAAAAATATTGATCTGTTCCTTGGTTAGATCAAGAGCATTAACCAGGCGCTCCTTATCTTTGTTCTGCATATACGGCAAAATCGCCTGGGATACCAGCACTTTTTCTTCCACATTCCCTGTTTTAAAAGCCCCGAATATCTGGTCAAGATCAGTCCATTCTATAAACAGCCTTACTTCATCACCACCAAGCACATTCAATGCATCCAGCGTAGACTTAAGCGGACGAAGATCACGCGAGCCATTTTTATAAAATTCGTTTATTGTTTTTGACAACCGATCACTCTCACCGGAAACAAATTTCCCCAAAAGAGTAAAGGTTTCCATGAAAGGGATACTTAGAGCTTGTCCAAGCTTTTGAACGGAATTGCAATAAATTCCATAGTTGATACCCCGGGGCAACTTGGCAAATTGTTTGGCAAAATCTTTTGTAGCCTCATACCCACCCTTATGGAATTCTTCCCTAATTCTAGGAATTCCATGAATAATAAACGCTACTGGGTGTTTCTCGCTATCCTCCACTAATTTTATTAAATCGGGTCTTAATTTATCATCTGCCATCTCGCCTGTAATTCTATGAAAAGCAGAAAAAAATCTAAACGATTGCAATTCCATAATTCCCGCCAATTTAATCAGATCATTCCAATAATCCTTAATCTCGGCATACCCGCCTTTGTTAAATTTTTCCCGGATTCCAGGAACACAATAGCGAAATAACAAACTTACACTCCTTCCGGTATCTTTCACCATTTTTATCAAATCCGGTCTCAGACGATCATTATGAAATTCTTCCCGAAGGTTATCAAAACCGCCAAATAAGTATCCTACATCTACTCCGGCAAGTTCCCCCATTTTCATCAAGTCTGGTCTTAATTTATCATCGCAAAATTCTTTGTTGACTTTATACAACGCACCAACTAATTCATAAGCACCTTCCCCCGCATACTCTACCAGTTTCACCAAATCCGGCCTTAACTTATCATCATGAAACTCGCTCTCTATAAGATTAAAGGAATGTGCAAATATCTCATCCGAACCTTCTCTCATAGATTTCACCATCTTCATCAAGTCCGGTCTTAGCTTATCATTATGGAAATCCTCTCTGATTTTAGGAAATCCATTCGCGAATAGATATCCTGCACGCCTTCCTGTATATTTTGCCATTTTCAATAAGTCCGGCCTTAACTTATCATCATAAAATTCTTCCAGAATTTGAGGAAATCCATCTCTAAATAAAAGTCCCGCATTTTCCCCCGCATGCTCTATCAGTTTTACCAAATCCGGCCTCAGTTTATCATTTTTAAATTCCTCCCGAATTTTAGGAAAACCACTGTAAAATACATATCCCGCAGAGGCTTCGGCATATTCTGTCATTTTTATCAGGTACGGCCTTAATTTATCATCTTTAAATTCTTCTCGAATCTCGGGAAACCCCCGTTTAAAGAAATATCGCGCGTCCCCGGCATGTCCAATATGCTTTATTAATTTCAGTAGATCCGGCCTTAATTTATCATCTTCAAATTCTTTTTTGACGCCATGAAATTCTTCCTGAAAAAAATACACTGCTTCCTTTCCGAGGTATTCAACAACTTTCACCAGATCCGGCCTCAATTTGTCATTGTAAAAAAGTTTCCTGGTTTTAAGAAAAACAGTCTCCAGCAACATGGTCGCGTGACCATTCGAATATTTAGCCATTTTTATCAAATCCGGCCTTAAGTTGTCATCGCTAAACACATCTGCGATTAGTGGAAAAGCACGCCCAAAAAATTCCACAGAATCTTCCTCATCACCCACACACTTTGCTATTTCAATCAAGCCTAGAACAGACCGCGCATTAAGGTATTTTTTAAGAATAGGGTATTTTTTTATCAACTCACCACTCCCCTCACACTTCAAAATTTCACATAATTTCGCCACCCCTTGCACAAAATACTCATCACTCTCCTCACTAAACTCCTTCCTCTCCCCCCGATATTCCTCCATCGCCTTCTCCCTTTTCTTCCCCAAATCTTCAACCTCACTCTTCAGAGTTTTTTCTTCTTCGATCTGGTTTTTATCTTCAAAGTTCTTCATCCGGGATTTTGTGATTATTATAGACATTAATAAACTGCACACTGCTATTTTTCGCAGGATTTACATAATACTTCCACTCACTGTTTGTGCTAAGTTTCTTTCCGGCCTCTTCCCAAAGACTATCCCACTCAATTCCCTCACCCCGGGCAATAGTCTCATCTATAAGCTTCAACAAAGGGTCATTAACGGTCATCAGTCCTGTTGCCTTTGTAGAAATAATATGAGCCTTCGGAGCCTTTTTTATTACATTATCAATCAAACTAAATCCCCTGCAAGACCCCAAAAATACAATTCGTGCAGATTTTGGAATACGCTCAATAGTTTTTCGGACATGATAACTATGCCCCCGATGGACAATCTCAATAGTAGATAAATCCTTATCCTCAAGGTATTTTTTGATTCCATCAATTCCTTCATCTTCAGCCTGGGGTTTATTCACATATTTCAATATTGAAATATCACCAATCACCTTTTTTAGAATCATAAAACTCTCATGATCCTCTTTCTCCCACGCACCATAAAGGCTCATCATATGGTCGAAAGACTCCCGTCCATCGCCATCGTTATAGAAAAAATACTGTTGAATAACCTCATTGTCTTTATTCACAAGCTCTTTTTGTTCCAAGGCGGATAGTTTTTGCATCGGGTATTTTTTTCCTAACTCAGCAAAAAAATCTTTTTCACTTTTGACAAAAGATTCATGAGCCGAAGCCATTATCCCATAAATAAGTTTCCTGTTCCCCTCAGAATTTTCATAGGCATCTTTCAAAGATTTCTCCATTTTAGGCAAATACTTCAAATCCCCCTTCATCAAAACATTCATAGTTTGATATATGAAAAGGCCATCTTTAAGCCCATCCTTTTCCGGATTAACTACGGAAATAAGTGTCTTAAAAAACTCATCCCTCTTTTTTTGAGTACGAATAGTGCTTAACAATGGATTAAGTTTCGTAAATTTGGCGAATGTATGAATCAGAATGGACAAATCCTTCATTTCAGGATCACAGTGCTTCACAAATTCCATCGCATCCATATTCGCCTCCTTCATTTTTCTCATCAAAACAGGGAAAATCACTTCCTTGAAGCTGGGGATCGAAATGTTTTCAGCTTCTCGTACCACCAAATCATATAGCCCCTCCACAGGAAAATCATTTATCAGTTTTTGTCTCTCCTCTTTCGGTTTTTCATGCTTGTCATTCATTGTTCCTACCAAAAGCCAAATATAATCTTCAATACACTTACTAATTATTTGATCAGCCACAGGAGTCAATTTGCCGGTTTTTTTAAGCTTCGCCTTAAGCCTATATTCGGCATTTGGAATCTCAACAGCAGGCGCAGAATAAAGAGCCTCTCCCGCTTCATCCTCACTCAATTCTCCGACTGTCGTTAAATATGCAAAGTCGGCTGTCGTTCCGATACTTTCACTTTGCATACAAATTTCCACATATTTAGGATCCAGAGCTTTTTCCACAGTCAAGTCCCTTGCAACATATATAATATCTTTAAACATGGTATTGAGTTTAAACAAAACATCAACATACTCTTTATAATGTTCCTTAAAATTCTCTTTTTCGTGAAACAAATAGTGAAGCAGCAAGTATTCATTCTTTTGACCACAAAAATTAGCCACCCTTATTGCAGTCTTCCAATAATCTTTAATGGCCTCATATCCACCACGCCTGAATTCATCCTTTATTTCAGGGAAAACAGTATCAAACAAAGTGCTTGCATAGATTTCATCTTCCTCCTTCATTCTAATCAAATCCTGT
>JAHIRL010000051.1 GCA_018818755.1 Patescibacteria group bacterium | reverse complement strand
AATTACCGGAAGGATGGTTAAGATGAACCATTCCGCCTTAATGCCTGCTTTGAGTAAGCTTCCTATTAGTTTGATCCTTTTAATGGTCTTTTTTTGTTTTTGTCCTGTGGTTTTTGTGGATTCTTCGTTGAGTTGCACAAGTAGTTTTTCGAAATCTGTATCTTCAATAATTTGTCTGATTGTTTCTGCTCCGGTTCCAGCTTTGAAGATGTGTCCGAATTTGAGGGCCATGTTTCGATATTCGATTTCTGAGTAAACTGAGCTAACTTTTAGATTTTGTAGGGCGCTTTTTGTTTCTGCGTGTTGGAAATCGAGTTCTTCCAATTTTGAAGTGAATTCTTCTTCAACATCTTTCATGCGAGATATTTTTCCTTTTTCATCTTCCACTTTTTCAACTTCCAACTCTTTTTCTTTAAATTCTTTTTGGAGATTCTTTTTGTGCATTTTGTACTCTGTCTGAATTTGCTCGAGTGCTTCTTCTTTGGCTTTTTCATCAACATCATGCACAACATATGCTGCAAAGTAGATTACTTGTTCCAGAGTTTTGATTGGGAGATCCAAAAGGAGTCCGATTCGGCTTGGTGTTGAACGAAGAAACCAAATGTGGCTTACCGGAACGGCTAATTTGATCTGGCCCATGCGTTCTCTTCGAACAGATGAACGAGTCACTTCTACTCCACACTTTTCGCAAATTACGCCTTTGTATCGTACTCTTTTGTACTTTCCACAATAACATTCGTAGTTCTTAGTTGGACCGAAAATTTTCTCACAAAAGAGTCCGTCTCTTTCGGGTTTCTGGGTACGATAGTTTATCGTTTCCGGTTTTTTAACTTCTCCGTGAGACCAGGAGAGAATTTCTTCTGGAGAGGCAACAGCTAGCGTTATCGCATTGAAGTTGTTGTCATTTTTTTTATTATCTTTATCCTTTTGCATATTGTTGGATGGTTATTTATGAATTAAAGACCTAGATCTTTGTCGATAGGGTTTTCATCGGTGGAGTCTTCGGATGGAGTTTCTGCCGGTTCTTCCACTGGTTCTTCTGCTGGTTCTTCAACAGTTTTTTCTGCTTCGTCAGTGTTTGGGAGATATTCGTCATCTTCTTCATTGTCGCTTCGTTTCTCTAATTTAATCATGTCCTGAACAACAACTTCGGTTTTGAATCTTTTGGCTCCATCTTCGGCTTCCCAACTTCTGGTTTTAAGGTAGCCTTCAACATAGACAAGATTTCCTTTTTTAAGAAATTTGTCACTAATTTCGGCAAGGTTGGCCCAGGCTACGCATTCATGAAATTCTGCTGATTGTTTTTTGTCTCCACCTTGAGTTGTCCAAGCGCGGTTTGTTGCAAGGCCGAAAGTTGTTACTTTCTGTCCGTTTGGAGTCTCCCGCAGTTCCGGATCGCGGGTTAGGTTTCCTATTAGTATTACTTTGTTTACTGATCTCATATTGTTAGTGTTTAAAAATTAGAAATAAATTTGTTTAGCTTTCAGGAGTTTCGTTTTTGATGTTTTCGTTATCGATGCCTTCTAGATTCCCGTGTTCGTTGGAAGTGCCTTCACTTTCTTTAGCAATTTCTTCTTTAACTTCCGGTGCAATTTCTTCCTGTTCTTCTGCGCTTTCATCCAGGAACTCTTCTTCCGGTAAATCAATGGTAGGGAGATCGGCTTTATTTAGTAATTTTACGGATAGACCGAGACTCTGAAGCTCTTTTCTAAGCACATTGAATGATTCAGGTACTCGTGGCTTTTTTATGAGTTCTCCTTTGACGATTGATTCGTAGGCTTTTGATCTTCCATATACATCATCGGACTTGATTGTGAGCATTTCCTGAAGTGTGTGCGCCGCACCGTAGGCTTCAAGTGCCCATACCTCCATTTCTCCGAACCTCTGCCCACCGTGTTGTGCTTTACCTCCGAGTGGTTGTTGAGTAACAAGAGAGTATGGTCCAACCGATCTGGCGTGGATTTTGTCTTCTACCAGATGGTTGAGTTTTAGCATGTAGGCAATTCCCACTGTTACAGGTCTGTCGAAAGCTTCACCGGTTTTTCCATCGTATAGGGTGATTTTTCCATTTTCGGGCAGTCCGGCTTTTTTTAATTGGTTTTCGATATCTTTTGTTGCTACTCCGTTAAGTGCGGGAGTGGCGACTTTGTATCCAAGCTTTTGGGCGGCCCAACCGAGGTGGGTTTCCAAAATTTGTCCGATGTTCATACGGGAACTAACACCGAGCGGATTTAGGATAATGTCTACAGGTGTTCCGTCCGGCAAGAAAGGCATGTCTGCCGGAGGTACAATGATTGAAATTACACCTTTGTTACCGTGGCGACCCGCAACCTTATCTCCAATGGAGATTTTTCTGGTTTGGGCTACATCGACTTTTATTTGTTTAAGAACTCCGGTTGAAAGTTCGTCTCCGGCTTCTTTTGTGAAAATTTGGATTGCTACAACTTTTCCACCTTCTCCTCCGGGCAATTTGAGAGAAGTGTCTTTAACATCACGGGCTTTATCTCCGAAGATTGCTCGAAGCAGTCTTTCTTCAGCTGTAAGTTCGGTTTCACCTTTTGGAGTGATTTTCCCCACTAGGATATCTCCTTCATGTACTGTGGCTCCGATTCGCACTATGCCGTCTTCATCAAGATCTTTTAGTTTTGTTTCTCCAACATTTGGGATGTCTCGAGTAATAATTTCAGGGCCGAGTTTTGTTTCCCTCACATCCATTACAAAGGATTCAATGTGAACGGAATCGTAGACACCTTCTTTTACAAGTCTTTCGGAAATAATTACGGCATCCTCAAAATTGTATCCTTCCCAGGTCATGTAGGCTACGAGAAGGTTTTGGCCTAGGGCCATTTCTCCGTTTTCAATAGCGGCACCATCTGCAAGGACATCTCCTTTTTTGATTTTTTGACCTTTTTCGACTCTGGCTCTTTGGTGAACACATGTGGCCTGATTTGATCTTTGATATGTGAGAAGTTCGTAGCTGACTTGTTTTCCGTTGTCGTAAACCACGGTGATTAAATCTGCATCAACATAAGAAACTGTGCCCGCTCTTTCTGCAAGAATAACTTGTCCGGAGCTTTTGGCGGCTATTTCCTCCATACCTGTTCCAACTATTGGAGCGTGTGAGTTAAGAAGGGAAACGGCTTGTCTCTGCATGTTTGATCCCATGGAAGCACGGGTGTTATCGTCGTGCTCAAGGAAGGGGATCATTGATGTTGTGATCGAAATGATTTGTTTTGGTGATACATCTATATGGGTGATGTCGTTCACATGAGCCAAAAGTGCTTCACCATTTTTACGCGCTGAGATTCGAGTATTTAAGAATTGATCATGCTCGTCGAGCTCGGAATTGGCCTGAGCGATAATGAAATCTTTTTCGGAGTCGGCATCAAAGTATTTTATTGTGTTGGTGATATAGGGGCGAACTTTTACCTCTTTGAGGTCTTTTTGTTTGGCAATTGCTTTTGCGGTTTTTTCATCAATAGTTTGTCCTGCTTTGATTATTGTTGTTTTGCCGGAAACAATAGACTCTCTGGCGATATGGTTCACTAAACTTTTTTCTGTTGCGTTGGTGACGGTGTTTTTAACTTCTCTGTATGGGGTTTCAATAAATCCGTATT
>JAHIRL010000163.1 GCA_018818755.1 Patescibacteria group bacterium | reverse complement strand
AGTATATCCATCTGGAATATAAAAACATAAAATTTAATAATATGGCGATTGATTATAAGAAAGAACTCCAAAACGCAGCTAAGAACATGATCTTTGTGCATGATCCTGATCTTCTGATTAAGATGATGGTGCGTATGGTGGTTAGTAAAGCCAGGATTGCCCACGCCAGTTTCTTTTTGCATGATAAAAAAAGAGAAAGTTATTTGCTTACTGTTTCCAAGGGGTCATTAGGCAAGAAGATTCCCTTAGATTTGGTGCGTATTGATAAAGACGATGTATTGATCCGTTTCTTTAGGTCTCATATGAGTCGTTTTGTATTCGGCAGGGAGGCGTTACTCCACAGCGAAGCAAAGTCCGCGCTTAAAAGTTCTAAAATAAAACAGGAGGTTAGACAGCAGCTAGCCCATGTCTTGTATCAAATGGAGCTTTTGGAATCCGTGGTTTGTATACCGAGTTATTTTCGCGATGAGCTGTTGGGAGTTCTATTGTTAGGCAAGAAGGATAACGGCAGGAAATTTATTGATGAAGAATTGGATTTCTTTACTGCCCTTAATTCTAATGTGGCAATGGCTGTTAGGAATGCCCAATTGTTCAGGGAATTAGGGCTTGAGCTAGATCGCAAGCATCAGTTGTTTGTGCGTACAACCATTGCTTTGGCCGCAGCTATTGAAGCTAAGGATAATTATACCCATGGCCATACTACCCGAGTTACCAATTTAAGCCTTGAAATTGCCAGGAGAATTGGGCAGAAGAATGAAAGTGATTTTGACTCCCAGTTTTTAGAGAATTTGCACATCGCCAGCCTTTTACATGATATTGGCAAGATCGGCGTGCCGGAACATATCTTAAATAAAAGGCATGAGCTTACTGTGGGTGAGCGTAACCGTATTAAGGAGCACCCTATGATTGGAGTCAATATTCTTAAGCCGATTAAAGAGTTGGAAGGCTCGATGTTGGGGGTTAGGTATCATCATGAGCGGTTTGACGGAAAAGGCTATCCCGATGGTTTAAGGGGGGAGCGTATACCTTTGATTGCCTCTATTATTTCGGTAGCGGATTCTTTTGATGCTATGAGCACTGACCGGCCATACCGATCAGCCATGCTTAAGGATGATGTGATCAATGAAATCAGGCATTTAAGCGGCCGTCAGTTTTGCCCCCGCATCGCCGATACTTTTCTGGAACTTTGCAAGGAAGGAAAGATCTAACTTTTATCATGCAGCCTAAACGTATAATCTTAATGTATATATCTGAGGTCTCTGGGCACCGTAGCGCCACCATGGCCATTGAAAAGGCACTTAAGTCGCTCTCTCCAAAGTGTGAGATCTTGAATATTAACGCTTTTAATTATACTAATCCCATATCGGAGAAGGTAATTAACCGGATTTATATGGAGGTAATTAAGCATACTCCTAAGGTTTGGGATTATCTTTATGATAATCCTAGCGTAGTTAAGGGGCTTGAAAAAATAAAAAAGAGCGTGCATAAGGCAAATTCTCCAAAACTTAAGAAACTTTTTGATAATTTTAATCCGGATCTGGTAGTTTGTACTCAAGCGTTTCCCTGCGGCATGGTCGCCGATTACAAGAAGGTCTATGGTTCAAATTTGCCGTTGGTGGCGGTGCTTACAGATTATATCCCGCATTCATACTGGGTTTATGAGACAGTAGATTACTACATAACACCTTCGGAAGACGTGTCAGAGCGCCTGGCGAAGAAAGGGGTTACGGCTTCTAAAATTAAGCCATATGGGATTCCTTTTGACCATAAGTTTAATCAAAAACTGAACAGTGAAGAAATTTTTATTAAACTAAAACTTAATCCGCTTAAGCCGGTAGTATTGATTATGGGGGGCGGCCAGGGCCTGGGCCCGATTAAGACGATAGTTAAATCACTTGAAAAGGTTAAACAGGATATCCAGGAGTTAATCATTACCGGTACAAATAAAAAATTATACCGCTCGCTCAAGCGTAAAATTAGGGGTTATAAAAAAGAGATCCATCTTTTTGGTTTTGTGGAAAATATCCATGAACTAATGTATGTCTCCAAGGTGATTATTTCTAAACCCGGAGGGGTAACTACTGCTGAAGTGTTAAGTGCCAGGCTTCCCATGGTTATTGTAAAGCCTATTCCCGGGCAGGAGGTTAATAATACTAATTTTCTGACGCATAAAGGCGCGGCAATTGAAGTGGATGAGCCTAAAGAGGTGCACCGGGTCATTGATGAGTTATTGGAAGATAAAGTAAAATTAGAAAATTTAAAGCTGGCTGCTGCAGAGATTGCTAAGCCTAATGCGAGCATGGATATCGCTAAGCTTCTTTTGAGTATATAAGTCGGAGGACAATGGTTTGCCTTCCACTGGGCAAAGCCATAAATCGTGTTAAACTATTATTTTTATCGTTTGGGTCAATTTATCGCACTGATCTTGCCGCTAAGATTAGTTTATGGTATCGCTGTTTTTTTGGCTGATCTGCATTATTTTTTTGCCTTTCGAGATAGGAGATTTGTAAAAGCCAACCTGAAGATTATTTTTCCGAAGAAAGAAAATAGGCAGTTGCGTAAAATAAGCAAGATGGTTTTCAGGAACTTTGCCAAATACCTTGTGGATTTCT
>JAHIRL010000050.1 GCA_018818755.1 Patescibacteria group bacterium | reverse complement strand
TTTCCAAAAATACTTCCACAATCTTTTCCCCGCATGCACATAATCACTCCAGATTCGATGAAAAAACCGTCCAATCACTCTTCTACTTGCGCGTTTTTTGGGCATAGGAAATCAATTAGGAATATACGCAAATATAACAGCATCACTATAAAAATTCAAATTTCAAACATAAAAACTATTCAAACCAAAAAATATCTTACAAAAAAACAAGAACGGCTTGCACAAAAGAAGAATCGACAACTTTTCCCTGGGATTTTCCCTATACCACCCTAAATTAAAGGCTCCTCAAACTCCGGATCCTCCTGCGGCCCGGCATTCGCAAATTCACCCGATTCATCCCATTTATTCAGCAACTCCTCCACCTGCGCCCGTGGCATACAATAAGCCTCGCGGGACATCGCTATAATTTCTTCAACATGCGGATCCACCGGCTTCGGCACATCGATAGTCCTTCCGGAAAAAGCTTCCCGAATCTCTCCATCAACCGACATTTTGCAATAAAATTCCCTCACTCCAAGATTGATAATATCCCTTTCCTGGAAAACCGGATTATATTCCTCCGCCAAAATTGCCGCATCCTCGGCACCAACCCTAAAACTCACAATCGATCCCACATTACCAAACACTGTTTTTTGAATATTACCACTCAACTGCCCCATGTACTGATGGGCAATCGTCAAATTTAGCCGATACTTCCTAGCCTCGGACAAAATCTCCGAAAAAGTATCTGTCGCAAAATTCTGAAACTCATCCACATAAAAATAGAAATCCTCTCGTTTCTCCTCCTTCACATCCGCCCTACTCATAGCCGCCTGATACATCTTAGTAATGATCATCGAACCAAGAAGCTGACTATTTTCCTCTCCCAAAAGCCCTTTTGACACCTTCATCAGCAAAATCTTCTTATTATCCATCACATCACGAATATCCACCTTATTTTCCGGCTGACCAATAATATTTCGGATCATATTCGTAGATACAAACTGCCCAACCTTATTTAAAAGCGGCGTAATCGCTTCAGCATCAAACTTTTCACTCCAACCCGCAAACTCACTAACCCAAAAATTCTTCACCACATTATCCTTAATTTTCGAAACTATATTCTGACGATAATTTTTGTCGGTCAACATTTTTAAAATCGAAAGCACAGTTGTATTTGGACTATCCAACAAGGCCAAAACCGTATATCTAAGCACATGTTCCAGCCTATCAGTCCAATTGGTACCAAACAATTTTTTAAAAATCTGAATAAACCCAAGAGTAATCTGCATCTTATATTCCTCCCCCACATTTTCCAAAGGATTGAAAGAAATCGGAAAATCAATATCTGCCGGATCAAAATAAATAACATCCTTCATTCGCTCCTTCGGCACAAATTCCAAAATATTATCCACAAGATCTCCATGCGGATCCAAGACCCCCACTCCTTTTCCCTCCTCCAAATCATTCTTAATCAAAAGCTCCAAAAATTTGGATTTTCCCGAACCACTTTTCCCCACAGTATAAAGATGCCTGCGCCTATCCGACCTCTTAACTCCAAAAACCTCAAAATTATTGTGATAATTGGTAATTCCAAACAAACTCACCCCCGGCTCATTTTTCTTTGGCAAATCCTGAGGAGGTTCCGACTTTTTCGCAAGTACATGTACAACATGCGGAACCATATCTGAGTTTGGCAAATGATAAAGCGTACTAATTTCCTTCGGAGACATCCGATAAGGGTTGGTGTTTTTTCTCTGTTTATACTCAGTCAAAAAAGTCTTTTTATTAACATGCACCGGCTTAAAATCCTGAATATCCGTCTTATTAAATTGATAGAAACTATTAATAACAGCTTCCAGTTTTCGCTTGGCTTCTTGATCGGTCTTGGAAATATAAGCCACCCTAACAGTACATTTATAAGGTTCTCTTTTACTTTTTTCAATTGCCTCGCGTTCCCTAATCTTAATCACACTATTCTCATCCTTAACCCTCATCCTATCCCTGATACTAAAAAGTTTTTTAAATCTATTCCAACGCAAAAGAACTCTCATTTTTAGATGATGACCCGCAGTTTCATCTTTCGGATCAATAACAATTTGCACCCAAACCTGTTCTCCCGAAGCAATCTTAGAAATCACCGAAAAAAGTCTGGCCTGACTATCTTCATCAAACTCATCATAAGCCTTAAACTGATAAACATCGCCATAATCAAACATCAATCGCGCTCCCGCAAACCCTTTCGGCGCCTTGGCGAAATTATCTACATAATCTCCAACTATCTTAATTTCACAATCCGGATAAGTAGAATACAAAAGCCCCTCCACCGTCTCAAAAAGATCATCGGGCACAGCAAGAAAAAAATAAGTATATTGCTCAAAACCCAACATCTCCAAAGAAATCGGCTTATTTTTTACCGTATTATGGAAGTTTTGCAAAAGCTCTTCAAAGACTTTCTCTTTTTTCTTCAGCTCATCTCCCTGTGGTACAAGAACTTGAAAATATTTCATCCAAAATTATTAGTACAAAAGACTAACATAACCTTTAATATTATACCACATTTTTTCACAAAGCCCAACTTCTAAGATATCCACAAAAAAACGGCCTCGCAAGCGAGGCCGCCCAAATTGATCATAAAATTACTACTCTCTGCAAGGACAAGAACCGGAGAAAGAAGCAATAAGCAAATACAGACCGGAAAGTCCAACAAGCACATAGACAACCTTGGCAACAATCATCATGCTAGCAAACAGATATGCCACCAAATCAAACTCAAAGAGGCCGACAAGCCCCCAGTTCAGCGCTCCCACAACAACCAACACTAGCGCAATCCAGTAAAGTAGCTTCATAGAAATGGGTTAAAAGATACTTACTGCCCCTTATTCTCAAGCAAGAACGCAAAAAAATCAAGAAGCCATAAGCTAAACAACCAATCTGTAAACAGAAAACGAACAAACACTAGATCGAGATTCCAATTTTAGCCCCACTTGCCAAAACCACTTTTATGTTGCTTTTTTATATATTCCTGTTAATATCTATTTTTCAACTTTTTACCAATGAGTACATTCAAAGATCTTGGCTTAAACCCCATGATTCTACAAGCCATAGAAGAAATCGGTTTTGAGAAACCAACGCCAATCCAGGAAAAAACAATCCCCCACTTAATCAACTCAAAAGTCGATCTTATTGGTTTAGCTCAAACAGGAACCGGTAAAACTGCGGCATTTTCACTACCAATAATTCAACAACTGAGCAACAACGATGACCAAGTTCAAGCCTTAATTCTCTGCCCAACTCGTGAACTGGCCATCCAAATCACCAAAGACATTGATAGTTTTATTAAGTATTCGCCCAGTGTTTCAGTAGTTGCAGTTTTTGGGGGCGAAAGAATCGATAAACAAATTCAAGCGATGAGAAAAAGACCACAAATAGTTGTGGGTACCCCAGGCAGAGTAAACGACATGATAAAAAGACGCATCTTAAAAATCGAATTCCTAAAATGGCTCGTGCTGGACGAAGCCGACGAAATGCTAAATATGGGATTTAAGGAGGAATTGGACGAAATCCTCATAACTACCCCCAAAGAAAAACAAGTGTTGTTATTTTCGGCAACAATGAACAGGCAAATTCGAAGAATTGCTGATAATTACATGAAAAAACCGGAAGACATCACCGTTGGAGGCAAAAACCAAGGCGCAGAAAATGTCCAACATTTCTATTATGTGGTTCACGAAAAAGATCGATATCAAGCCCTAAAAAGAATCGCCGACATAAATCCGGATATCCATGGAATCGTTTTTTGCAGAACCAGAAGAGAAACACAACAAGTCGCAGACAAACTAATCAAAGATCACTACTCAGCAGAAGCAATTC
>JAHIRL010000049.1 GCA_018818755.1 Patescibacteria group bacterium | reverse complement strand
TCAAAGAAATTGCAGCCTTCTCGGGATCCTGAATCACCGGCGAAAGCAAATGCGGAATATTATTGTAAGATCCCAGCTCAACTCGCTTAGGGTCAATAAGAATCAGTTTAAGTTCATTTGGAGAATTTTGATACAACATCGAAAGCAGGAAGGAATTTATGCAAACAGACTTTCCACTTCCCGTTGCCCCAGCCACAAGCAAATGCGGCATAGCATCAAGATTCGCCACAATTGGTCGACCACTAACATCCCGCCCCAATGGCAAAGTGAGCTTAGACCTAGAATCTGTGAACTGCGCACTTTGAATAAGTTCCTTAAGAAATACCAAAGATCTATAACCATTGGGAACCTCAATTCCCACTAAAGATTTCCCGGGAATCGGCGCCTCTATCCTCACTCTTTCCGCAGCAAGAGCCAAAGCAATGTCATTCTTCAAAGTCGTAATTTTTGACAACTTCACAGCCTCGTGAGGTTTAAGCGTATACTGAATAACAGTTGGCCCAACATTCACCTCATGCATCACCACATCAATCCCAAACTGCTGAAGCTTAGCCTTAATCGTATCTGCATTTTTCATCAAAAGTTCATCATCCACTTGTACATTGCTATCCCCTGTTTTTAATAAATCCATAGAAGGAAATTCCCATTCATAAACCTCCCCTGCCTCAGCCGCTTTCTCATTTTTTGTTAACTGCTCAGAAAAAGATTTTTCAGTTTGTTCATTAATTTTAATTTTAGCAGTCTCCTCATTTTTAGATCCCTCATCTTCATCTTCATAAATTTTAGCAACACCCTTCAAGTCCGCTTTTCTAATTTGTATCTCAGGAAGATTAAGCTCTTGCGCCTCCATTTCATCCTCCTTGCTAACCTTTCGCTGATTTTTATCATCCTTAATCATTTCGATTTTAATCTCCGGAATCAAAAATCTAAAGATCTCACCCAAAGAAAGTTCAAACACAAGCAAAACAGAAACCAAAAAAGCTGCCACAAAAATAATACTTGCTGCAATCTGCCCAACACCCAAAACTTCCAACAAAATAAAATTGCTTACAAAACCGATATATCCACCATAGAGCCCCTCAGCCGCATAAGTATGCAAACTTTCAATTGGCACGGACAAATGAAAAATACTCAAAATCGATCCCATAAAAAGACCAATTCCAAAAATCCTCGCCGGACTAAAAACAACTTTTTTTGACAGAAACAACATCAAGCTGATAACCCCAAATATTCCCGGGATCACATATATACCCCATCCAAAAACCGGCTTCAACAAATTAATCATAGAATCACCAATCAAACCAAAAGTACCCTTAATACTGAGCACAGCCAAAATAGCGACAGCCAAATAAATAATCGCCCAAATTTCCCTGGCCACACCGGGTGCAACCTCAAATCTCAAAGAACTTCTCTTCGTTGTTCTTCTCGCTCGCCTGGCAACAGGTTTCCTTTTGGCAACAGATCTTCTCGCAACAGTTTTTCTTCTTTTGATAGCCATGAATAAGTTTTATCTACCCCTCCAATATACAAAAAAACTGCAAATTTTACTAGGAAAAAACATAAAAATATCTACCCCAAAAGCAACTCCAAGCGAGCTATCACATCTTCCAAAGAAGGCCTACTCTCAGAATCCTTCACCAACATCTCCGACACCAATATCAAAAACTCCTCCCCATCAACCTCCTTCAAAAATAAACTGGATATCCCAAAAAACTTTTTCCACCCAAAACCAACAAGCTTTTTCAAAGTCCGCAAATTCCCATCCACATCACCTCTAAACGATTCTACACAATTCCCGTCACGATCAATCATAGTCTGCTTCATAAATTCATTAAAAGTCCCACCCCCACTCCTCAAATACACTTCCCACAAAGAAATCCCAAATGCAAAAACATCTTCTCCTTTCGTTTGAGCAGAACCATAATTTTTGTAATAAAATTGAGGCATATATGCGGCAGTACCAAATATAGCAGGAGGAGTTTCCTTGCCAGAAAAAATTGGAGCCACATATTCATTATCAGCCAAAACACCTTTAAATTTCCCGTTCCCATTATCAACAAGCAAAATATTCCCCGGTTTGACATCCCTATGAATATAGTCGTACTGATGTAATTTTAGAGCCCCCAGCATTGCATCTCTCAAAACCCCCAAAGCAACCCTAAAATCTCCTTCCCCCTCACGATAATAAGCCCATAAATCCTTGGCCTTCGAATAATCCGGAGCAATCGTCACCCCACTTCCCACAAACTTCTCACTGGATAAATATTCACTCTCCGGCAAATCCACATCGGCAAAACACATAAGATGTTTCGAGAACTTTACAACCATATTTTCCACCCCGTCCCCTTTCAGCTCTCTCCATTTCTTGGATTCCAAGTCATTCAAATTTGGATCACCATAAACCACCTCCACCCCCAAATCTTTAAAAACCACAACAATCTTCTCAAGCACATCTCTCATTATCTCCTCAAATTTTCGCCCTTCAAATTTTAAATTCCCATATTCCCCACTACCAACTACCTCACAATTTTTAGTAATCTCAAAATTCGGATAATCAGCATGAAGCTTAATTACCTTTTCAGCATACTTTGTATCCAAAAAAACCGAAGAATCGGTAGCCGTCGCACAATTTCTCAAAAAGGAATTATCACAAGAGATCATTTCCCCAATCCTATCCTC
The DNA here is from genome assembly GCA_018818755.1 of Patescibacteria group bacterium. Classification (GTDB taxonomy): domain Bacteria; phylum Patescibacteriota; class Gracilibacteria; order UBA1369; family LOWO2-01-FULL-3; genus JAHIRL01. Next base: position 20,833 of record JAHIRL010000049.1, on the reverse strand, counting down.
ACTAAGCAATTCCCCTTTCAAAATCCCTCTTTCAAAACTCTCCGGCAAAAAAACTTTCTTCATTTTTTTAAGTTAAGAGCCAATTATACAAACCACAGAAGCCAGGTCAAGCAAAACAAGCCAAAACTCTCCATCTTAAAGCCTTTCCAACTATTTTTTTAGGCTGTATAATTCAGCCCACAAAACTAAAAACAACAAATGATAAAAACACGCTTCGCCCCATCACCAACCGGCTACCTCCATGTTGGCGGACTGCGCACCGCCCTATATTGCTACCTTTTCGCCAAGAAGAACAAAGGAAAATTCGTCCTAAGGATAGAAGATACAGACCAAGAACGATTTGTGGAAGGTGCCACCGAAAATCTAATAAAAACAATGAAGTGGTGCGGTATGGATTATGATGAAGGCCCACACGCAGATGCTAGCGAAACAGGAGACTGCGGGCCCTACATCCAATCAAAAAGAACAGACCTCTACAAAAAATACGCCGACGAATTGATGGAAAAAGGCCGCGCCTATCGATGTTTCTGCAGCAAGGAAAGATTAGACGAAATGCGCGAAGCTCAAACAAAAAACAAGCAAGCACCAATGTATGATCGAAAATGTTGCGACCTGCCAGAATCGGAAATTCAAAAAAAACTAGATGCAGGCAAACCTTTCGTCATTCGCCAAAAAATTCCCTATGAACTAATAAAATTTAAAGATCTAATCCGGGGAAATGTCCAATTCCACGGCAAAACAATCGACGACCAAGTGCTAGTAAAATCCGACGGTTTTCCCACCTACCACCTTGCAAATGTTGTGGACGACCACCTTATGAAAATCACCCATGTTATTCGCGGTGAAGAATGGCTACCCTCAACCCCCAAACACATTGCACTATATCAAGCCTTTGGATGGGAAATTCCGGAATTCGCCCACCTACCCCTACTCTTAAATCCGGACAAAACCAAACTTTCCAAACGCCAAGGCCATGTGGCTGTCGAAGAATATATCAACGAGGGCTACTTGCGTGAAGCAATCCTAAATTTTGTAGCTTTTCTTGGATGGAATCCAGGAAGTGGTGAAGAAAAAGAAATTTTCAGCTTGGAAGATTTGGAAGAACTTTTTTCAATCGAAAAAGTTCACAAAGCAGGCGCCGTTTTCAATTTGGAAAAATTAGATTGGTTTAACTGGCAATGGAGAAGAAAGAAATTTGAAGATGAAGTAGACAATGATCAAGAAAAAAGACACCAAAAACTTTACGAACTTTGCAAACAACACCTAACAGAAGGGCAAATGCAAAACGAGGAACTCCTCAAAAAAGCCCTATTCACAGTGCAGGAAAAAATACTTCAGAACCCAAAAGAGGCCTCTGCGCACATCGATTTTTATTTTAAACTGCCCCACTACGAAAAAGAATTATTGACTCACGAAAAAATGAAGGTAGACTTGAATCAGGCAAAAGTTTCAATTGAAGAAAGCAAAAAAAGCTTAGAGAATCTTGAGAAGTGGACAGAAGAAACAATCAAGGAATCACTAACACAAATAGTAGAAAAACTGGAAGTGAAAAATGGCCAAGTATTCTGGCCCATTCGCGCCGCACTTAGTGGATTACAATTCTCACCGGGAGTGTTTGAAATCGCATTCGTCCTTGGGAAAGAAGAAACAATCAACCGCCTAAATCACGCAATTAAAAAAACAACATGAACTTTCTGGAAATAAAAGACGCAATCAAATATCTGCAAAAAACCTGCAAATGCCAAAAATGCAGTCGTAAATACAAACAAGCGGATATCTACATAATGGCCGCCGCAAAACAAGAAGCTGTTGCCGAACTAAAATGCCGAGCATGCAAATTTTCCACAATCGTCACAGTCAGCCATGAAAAAGAACTATCAGCCCAAAACTACCTCGAAGATGCATCCAGAACCCACAGAAAAGTTACACCAAACGATGTCCTGGATGTTAAAAACTTCCTCAACAATTTTGACGGGGATCTTAGTGAAGTTCTAAACCAAAACAACAATGAAAAAAATTATTAGCCTCCTGCTACTCGCCCTTTTTATTTCAAACGCTTGCACAATATCCGAAGAAGCGGACAAGCTTGCAACAGATGTCGCCCAATCCTACAACAATGTAGTAAACGAAACCAACGAACTGATTCAAACCGTCACAGACACCAAAGCAAAGTTTGACGAAACAATGGCCGAAATCAAAGAAGCAAAAGCAAAAATCAATGAAGCCGCAGAAGCAATAAACAATCTCACCGAATAAAAGCCGCAATGCTCAAATGCCAATTTCATGCCCACGCCGGCCCCGACCCGGAGCATCCCCTTTCATACACAGAAAAAGAACTGATCAAAGAAGCGGCCCATCTTAAATATGATGTTTTGGCAATCACCTGTCACAACAAAATCTTTCACAAAAAATCCCTTGAACAATACGCCAAAAAGCTAGGCATAATCCTTTTTCCCGGTATCGAAAAAGAAATCCAGGGCAAACATGTCTTGATAATAAATGCCAAAAAAGAAGCCGAAAAAATTGAAACATTTGAGCAACTGCGAGAATACAAGAACTCCCACCCCAACTCCCTAATCATCGCCCCCCATCCCTTTTTCCCCGGCCCAACTCTCAAAAAATCTCTCATCGAAAACATCGACATCTTCGATGCCATCGAACACAGCTTCGCCTACACAACAACCAAAAATTACAACTCCCCCGCCATCGCCCTAGCACACCGCTGGAGAAAACCACTCCTAGCAACCGCCGATGTCCATTTCCTCAAACACCTAAATCTTGGCTACACATTGGTCGATTCAGCAAAAAACAAAACCTCAATTATCCAAGCCATCAAAAAAAATCGCCTCAAAATTCACCACCAGGCTATCTCGTATTACGAAATCCTCAAAAGTCTCCTAATTATCGAATTTCAAAAATATTTTTTTCTGTTATAATTCAAACGAATCCTCATTCAAAAAAAACTATGAATCCATTCGTCCGAAAAGTTAAGAATCTAGCCAAAAAAAATCCCCGCCACATTGTTTTCCCAGAAGGCGAAGAAGAACGGATTCTTCAAGCAACAGAGGAAATAGTTCGCGAAGGCATCGCCAAAATTTCACTTGTGGGTAATTCCCTCAAGATAAAAAACAATGCAAAAAAACTCAAGCTGGATATTCCCTGGAAAGAAGTAAAGATTCACGATCCATCAAACTCAAAATTACTTCCAATATTTGCCCAAGAGTTTTTCGCCCTCCGCAAACACAAAGGCATTAACCTTGCCCAAGCAAAAAAAATTGTTCAAGAAATGAACTACTTTGGAACAATGATGGTCCACATGGACTACGCCGATGGAATGGTTACAGGAACACTAAAATCCACAGCCGATTCAATTCGTCCCGCCCTACAAATAATAAAAACCAAAGAAAAATTCCACAAAGTTTCAGGAATTTTCTTCATGGTTTTGGAAAAAAGACTACTACTATTTGCCGATACAGCCATCACAATAGACCCCAACTCACACGATTTGGTGGATATTGCCGTAGATACAGCAGAAACCGCCAAAAAATTTGGGATAGAACCACGCGTTGCAATGCTCTCATTCTCAACAAAAGGCTCAGCCAGCCATCCTGAAATAGACAAAGTGCGTGAAGCTATCGCAATGATGAAATACGAAAGACCAGACATTGTTGTAGACGGAGAAATTCAAGTCGATGCCGCACTTGTACCAAAAGTTGCCAAGAAAAAATGCCCCGATTCTCCAATCCAGGGAGATGCAAATGTTTTAATTTTTCCCAATCTGGAAGCCGCAAACATCGCTTACAAACTTGTTGAAAGATTGGCAAAAGCCAAAGCAATTGGCCCACTTTTACAAGGACTAAAAAAACCCGTCAACGACCTCTCTCGAGGCTGTAATTACCAAGATATTATCAATGTAACCGCATTCACAGCCTGTGAATGTGAATAAAACACTATGGAAGAAGTAAACACCTACAACATTCCGGCCTTCAAGAGAAAGCGCAGTATTGATGCTCACGAAAAAAAACTCAACACCACACCACTGCGCCCACGAAAGACCACCAGGAAAAGGCCATCAAAAACAATTGAAGAAATCTCCATGGACATAAGTTTTGATGAGCCCATTATCCAGGAAGAAAATTTCATAGAAACCCCTAGAGCAAAGGAAGGAAAAGCCATAGAAATGAAATTCTGCGGACTCTGCGAGGGTTATTTCGAAAAGATTTCCGTAGCAATCGTGGAACTCACAAGCCCTGTCCATCAAGGAGATCAATTGATTTTCGAAACAGAACAAGGCCTCTTTCAACAAGAAGTAACATCCATGCAAATAGATAGAAAAGATGTTTCACTGGCCCGCTCCGGCAAAAGTATCGGTCTAAAAGTGCTACTTCCACCAAAAGTCGGCGGAAGTGTCTATAAAATTATTTAAATTATGCAAATCCTCGTCATAAACTCCGGATCATCCTCCTTAAAATTTCGACTACTCAACTCTTCAAAAAACTACGAGCTAATCGCAAAAGGCCTCATTGAAAAAATCGGACTGCGAAGAAGCAAAGTACGCGACCACAAAGAAGCACTCAAACTTTGCCTAGAATCACTGGAAGGAAAACAAATCGACGCAGTAGGCCATCGAGTTGTGCACGGAGGAGAAAAATTCACAGAACCAACAAAAATCACCCCAAGAGTAATAAGAGAGATCAAACGCCTGAGCCATCTCGCACCTCTCCACAATCCCGCCAACCTCCAGGGGATTCTTGCCTGCAAAAAAATTCTTAAACGCACACCCCAAGTAGCAGTATTCGACACCGCCTTCCACCAAACAATGCCAGACCACGCCTATCTCTACGGCCTCCCGGAAAAACTCTACAAAAAGCATGCCATCCGCCGCTACGGCTTCCACGGCACCAGCCATAAATATGTTTGCAACGAAGCTCTAAAACTTCTACGCACAAAAAAAGCAAAAATAATCACCTGCCATCTCGGTAACGGATCCTCAATAACCGCCACAATAAACGGCAAATCCATAGATACCAGCATGGGCCTAACACCTCTTGAAGGAATAATGATGGGAACACGATCCGGCTCAATAGATCCAGCAATAATCATCTATCTCCAAAAAAAACTAAAACTTACACCTCAAAAAGTAGACCACCTTCTAAACAATGAATCCGGACTCAAAGGATTTTCCGGTATCAGCTCCGATATGCGCAAAATTTATCAAAAAAGTCTCAAAGGCAACTCCCGCGCCTTGCTCACAATCCGCACCCTATCCTATCAAATATCCAAATATCTCGGTGCATACTTTGCCGCAATGCAAGGAGTAGATGCGGTAGTTTTTACAGGCGGCATGGGAGAAAAAGCTTTCTACATCCGCGCTCAGGCAATCTTGGGACTCGCATCCATCAAAGCAAAAATCGATCCTCGCAAAAATCGCAAAAACGAATTAAAAATCCACCACAAGGACAGCAAAATAAAAGTTTTTGTCATCCCAACAAACGAAGAAAAACAAATTGCAATTGAAACTCACGACCTTTTGGCTAAAATATAAACAACCTAACTCCCCAATATGAAACTCATCCCTACAAAAATCCCCATAAAAGTTGGCAACAAGTACATCGCCGTTTTAAATCAACGCGCGGCACACAATTTTGACCTCCAACCAGGAGACCGTGTACAAATAAAAAATGGTAGAAAAGCAGGAATCCAAGCACTTCTTGATGTTAGCGAAAATGGAGACATAAAAGATCACGAAATCGGACTGTATTCAGAAACCTGGGAAAAATTAAAGACAAAAAGAGGCGACCGATTATCTGTAAGTATAGCCGAGAAACCGATATGCATTCAATACATCAAAGATAAACTAAACGGGAAACGCCTCTCCGAAAAAGAAATTAACGAAATCATTAAGGCGGTTGTCGCTGACGATCTATCCGATGTAGAAATGGCATACTTCGTTTCCGGCTGCTACATAAGCGGATTGGACGACAAAGAAACCGTCTACCTCACAAAATCAATCGTCAACAATGGCAATCGCTTAAAATTTAAAAAGAAAATTGTAGTGGACAAACACTGCATCGGAGGAGTTCCCGGAAATAGAACCACTATGATTGTCATTCCAATAATTACCGCATTGGGCCTCACGATGCCAAAAACATCTTCCCGCGCCATCACATCCCCATCCGGCACAGCAGACACAATGGAAGTTCTAGCTAATGTAAAAAATAATGCTAAACGCCTTCAACAAATCGGTGACAAAATTGGCGGATTTATAACCTGGGGCGGCGGAGTAGACTTAGCTGCAGCCGACGACAAAATGATCCGCGCCCGTCACCCACTTAGTCTCGACCCCCCAGGAATGCTTCTAGCCTCAATAATGGCCAAAAAACATTCTGTTGGTGCAAACCATGTTTTGATAGACATACCAATGGGCCCACAGGTTAAAGTAAAAAACATCAAAGAAGCCAAACATTTAGCAGAAAGATTCAAAAAAATCGCAAAAATGCTAGGCATGAAAATAGAGGTTTTGATTAGTAATGGAGACCAGCCAATAGGCAACGGCATCGGACCTGTCTTAGAATGCATTGATGTAATGAAAGTTTTAAAAATGGAGACGGATGCACCAAAAGATCTAATTAAAAAATCTGTAAAAATGGCCGGAATTTTGCTTGAATTAACTAAAAAAGCCCGCAAAGGAAAAGGAGAAAAAATAGCTCTCGAGACCCTTAAATCAGGTGCGGCATACGAGCAAATGATCAAAATAATCAAAGCCCAGGGAGACAAAAAAGCCTCACTCAAACCCGCCAAATTTACCAAAAAAGTTTTGGCCAAAAGAAACGGAAAAGTAAGAGCGATAAACAACAAACTAATCGCCCACATTGCCCGCACAGCCGGAGCTCCCTTAGATGCCGAAGCCGGAGTCTATCTTCACAAAAAATTGAAAGACAAAGTGAAAAAAGGCGAAGCCCTCTACACAATCTACGCAGACATAAAAGACCGCCTAAAATACACCGAACAATACGATCTCAACGGTGCCTATACAATTAAATAAATCACAATGGAGTATCAAGAAATTCTCGAAAAAATCAAAAATCTGGAAATCCAAGGAGCAATAAACATTGCGATAAAAGGAGTTGAAGCCTTTGGACTCAAACTCAAAGAAACGCAAGATGAAGCCGAACTTAAAAAGTACATCCAGGAAATAATAGACACTCGTGCAACCGAACCGGCAATGCGCAACGGCCTAAATTTCTGCCTTGCCAATCGTGACAAATTTAAAGATCCAGTAGCCGAAACCATCAAATATTTCACCGAAAGCAAAAAGAAGATTGCGGAAATCGGCGCCAACAAAATCCATGATGGTATGAAAATTTTCACCCATTGCCATTCCTCAACAGTAGTAGCCATTTTGATCGAAGCCAAAAATCAGGGCAAAAAATTTGAAGTATACAACACAGAAACCCGACCAAAATTTCAAGGCCGCAAAACCGCAACAAACCTAGCAAAAGAAGGCATTCCTGTCCTCCACATGGTAGATTCCTGTGGCCGCTCCCGCATCCGCGAATGCGATCTCTTTCTTTTCGGTTGTGACGCCGTGACCACGGAAGGCTTTCTCATCAACAAAATTGGCACAGAGTCCTTAGTAGATGCCGCCTGCGAAAGCTCCGTTCCCGCCTACTCCTGCACCAGTGCCTGGAAATTCGATATCGAAACTGTTTATGGCCACGACACTGAAATCGAGGAACGCGACCACAAAGAAGTTTGGGAAGATGCACCCGCCGGTGTAAAAATCTACAACCCCGCCTTCGAAATAACCCGTCCCGACAAATTTTCCGGAATAATTACCGAACTGGGCGTATTCAAAGCCGAAGCCCTAGTTACCGAAGTCCAAAAATCCTACCCCTACCTTTTCACAGAAAAATCATGACAATCACCAAAAAAGATCTGGAAATTCTCAAAATAATCGACAAGCTCGAACCCAAAGCCAAATGCCTGCGTGCCAACATCGCCTGCGCCCTAGTCAAAAACGGTAAAGTCCTGGTGAAAGCCACCAACGACTGGGACAAAGGCATGGACTGCCGCGTCCACGGCTGCATCCGCGACAAAATGAAAGTTAAATCCGGCACCCGCCGAGAAATTTGCTATGGCCTCTGCGCCGAGCAATGGTGCCTGGCCCTCGCCGCCAAAAAAGGCATAAGCATCAACGGCGCCACCGCCTACATCACCAAACACCCCTGCCGCATCTGCGAAAGCCTGCTTTGCGAAGCCGGCATCAAACGCGTCGTCTTCCAGGAAGGCTACCCCGATGTCCTCCCCCACTTCGACCTCTTCGAAAAACGCAAAGTCAAAGTCGAACAAGCCCCCGCAACCAACTTAAAAGACCCAAAAAGATTAAAAGCGGATTCTATTTAACATTGATAAATCCGCCAGGATTTATCAACCTGCATCGAAAAAAATCCCCCAGGATTTTTAAACCTAATCAGGATTTCCCCCACTCACTAAAAGCAGTTTCAAAGTTAAATATATTGTGATCAGAAACCACCTTTACAGCATCCCCAAAACTATTAGCCATAGCAGTAGTAATTCCCTCATCAGCTGTAGCAACAAGCACCTTAGCATCAGGAAATTTTTCAAAAACCCCATTAATAGCCTTCAAAATTTGGTCCCTACCAGTATTTACAAGCCCTCCAGGAGCAACAACCACTTTCACTAAATTACTTATCTCCTCAAGAACACCCCCAACATCAATAGAGTCAGTAGTATAAACAATAACCTCACCCTGCCCCACAATACCGGAGATATCAGACATACAAAGAGCCTTCGAATAAGACCATCCTCCAGCATTAGCTAACAAAACAGTTGGCGTCCCATCAGGATATCCCTCATCATCCAAAAATTTCGCATTAAAAACTCTCTCACTCATAATATAATATTAAAAAATACCTACAAAAAACTATCACACCAACAGTCAATCAGTCAAATAATCAATCTTACCAAATCCTTAAACCCTTGGTAAGATTACCCCCCCTACATCTCCACCTCAAACACCTTATCCGCATTCAGCACATAAAGCATTCTGTTCTCACCATCCACATAAAGATCACGCAATTCCCCCACTCCATCAAACAAATACTGTGTCTTATAAATCAGATTTCCATTTCTCAAATCCTTTGTATACACAAGGACACGCGCCTCTTTACCATCCATCACATAAACCTCATCCAGCTTCTCACTCGTATAAATCTTTTGGGGATCTTTAAGCCCATTAACCGGCTGGTCCTCAATTCTAAATTCAGCCACATTACCTGCATATAACTTTATAATATCTCCACTTCCATCAAGAATGTAAACATTGGAATCAATCGCCAAATCCTGAGCCTTTGACAAATCCAATTCATCAGCCAAATATTTCTCCGCACCACCAAAAGTTTCACGAGTTCCCTTATAGCTATACTTCCAAATCTGATTGCTGGAAGAATCAAGCAAATAAATCTTATTGCTCCAATCCTCAAGGGCAACACCATTATGGAAAGCCCCATCATCAGTATCCATAAAAGACACAGTTCCTTCCCTATATTCAAGCAATTTCCCACTTTTTGTGAGGAAAACAACTGAATTTCGATCATCAAAACCTGTCGCACTAATAATGATTTCCTCATCATCAACAGTTATCGGATCCTGAACCTGATCCAAAACAAGCTCGTAAAGTGCATTATGTTCATAAACAAACTTCCTACTACCAACCTCTACAAAACCCAAAGCATTCATCGAAGAATTTTTCTCACTAAAATCAACAAGAACCGTAGGACTCTCAATTCTCTGAACATTATCCAACTTATCCCTCAAACTCTCTATTTCAATCAAAAAGATATTAGCCTTTTCCCTATAATAACCGGAATTTAGAACAGTTAAAGAATCTGCGTAGGCCCTATCTAAAATAGCTTTAGCCTGCTCCTTATCATAAACTCCTTTTGTCTCGGCCTCGGAAACTCTGTCCGCAACCTCAATCAAAATACCATCCAATCTCTCAATTTCAGCCTTTGTAGCTTTATTATCCTTGGCAAACATCACTCCAATCGTCAAGACAATAATGACCAAAACAAGCGCCGCAAGCACCTTATCCTTCCCAAAACCTTTACTAAAAATTCCAGCAAAAAAATCTCTAACCGACTCCCAAACTTTCATCCAAACTGGATCCCCCTTATAAACAACATCTTTATTCTTCATCTTCATTCCTTTCAGGGCTGTAACAAATTTGCCGGTCAAAGTTTCTTTATGAGAACTGATATTCGGACCATCAGCCTCTAAAATATTCTTCGCCATCGCATCCACCTCACCCTCTATATTCTCAACATCCAGCCTTGTAGCAGTCTCAAAACGCATTCCGGTCAACCCAATGCGTCCCAAAATTTCCGTAGAAACAACATCCTTAAGCTCATTCAACCCATCCATAACATCCTTTTTCGAAACAGCCTTCGCCAAATCCGTTTTACTAATATACCTAAGCAAACGGGTAGACGAAAACAAAACAATATCTCCACTCTCAATCTTTCCGCTCGCAATACTTGAAAAAATCTCACCATCCTTAGCTTCCTCATCACCAAGCCCTTCACTCACCACGCTCACATAGCGCTTTCGGATCAAATAAGCCTCGCTATCTCCAGCCTGCGCAAGATAAAGTACATCCCCTACAATTGCCGCAATAACTATATTCAAATTGCCAATATATCCGGAAAATTTCTTTCCCTTAAACTGCATCAACTCCGTATTTACAACTTTTAAGGCTCTCTCAAACCGTTCATAGGGATCGCTCTCCACATCTGCAAAAAACTCTCTTTGCATCATTTCAAAAACCACCTGCCCAATCTCCTCCGCATCCACCTGATTATTCTGAACCTCTAAATTGATGAAAATCTGCCCACTATTCTCACCATGCTCCTGAAAAAGATCATAGGCATAATTCTCCAAAAAGCTATTGTCATCCCTCCCAACAAACAAAAACTCATAATTAGCTTTTAGTGCCATATTGTAAAGTTTATTAAGTTTTTTCGTTACGCAAAATATACTGTGATTTTAGCCCTCTTGCAAGTTATTAAATAACTATTTGACTTCCCCACCCTTTACCTATAAAATCAGCAAGCATTTTCAATAAACAGACTAATTCTCATACAATGTTAGGTAAACTAAAAAAACGAAAAAGACTAAGGAAACACGGATTTCGATCCCGCACACAAGATGGAGGCGGAGTACTGAAATCCCGAAGATCTAAAGGACGATATAAGCTTACAGTAACCATAAATTCAAAAGCGGCCTAAATTTCATGGTAGCTAAAAAAAATCGATTAAAAAAAGGCGAAATAGAATACACCATGAAAAAGGGAGACAAATCAAACTCACGCTTTTTCATCGTTAAACATTTAAAATCAACAGAGAATTTTCCAAAATTTTGTGTTATCATTAGCAAGAAGATAAATAAAAGCGCAGTAAAAAGAAACAAACTAAAAAGACAAATCTGCGAAATCCTAAGACAAACGGAAAATTCTGAGCTTAAAAGTTCAAAAAACATCATCCTCATCCCCAAAAAAGAAATAACACAGTCAAATTTTCAGGAGATAGAAGCGGATTTGGGAAAATTAACCCTAAACTAAGCAAAAATGGAAAAATTCAACAACATCATCAAAAATGTCCTCATCTTTTTAGTTGTATTTCTGGCAATAAACTATTTCATGCAATCCTGCCAGGACAACGACAAAGAACTCCTCTTAAATAGTGGCAATTTCATCTTCACAACAACAAAAACCGAGTATTCACGTACAAAAATAGTCACCCTCAACATAGAAAACTACACCAGCGAAACCATTACAATCCCTAGCGAATGCCCAAGCGAGCCCTTTAATGTTTACCGCTACGAGCAAAACGAATGGATCCAAAAAATCTCAACTCCAGCCTTAAACTGCGAAAACGCCCTAGATATCGAAATTGCGCCGGAACAAAAACTCCAAATTCCTTACTCAAACTGGAACAATGCCCTCTTCGGTGAAATGGGCAGATTTAGAATCGAATTTACAACAACCCTCAACGGAGAAGAAAAAACTTTCCAAAGCAACGAATTTACAGTCAAAAAAGAAGGAATCTTCTCTCAACTATGGAGAGGAATTTTCTACAGACCTATCTACAACGGCCTAATCTTCTTCACAAAAGTAATGCCCGGCCACAATTTGGGCCTCGCAATCATCCTACTCACGATAATCATCCGAACAATCCTGCTTATTCCTTCCCACAAAGCCCAAAAAGCTCAACGCAGAATGCAAAACATCCAGCCGCGCCTGGAAGAGATTAAAAGAAAATACAAAGGAGACCAACAAAAAATTGCCATGGAAACTATGGCAATATGGAAAGAAGCAAAAGTAAATCCTATCGGGAGCTGTTTACCAATCTTGCTCCAACTTCCCTTCCTTATCGCATTATTTTACGCGATAAAAGGCGGCATCAATCCCGACAATAGTCACCTACTCTACACAACATACGAGAATTTCAGACTCTCGGACATAAATATTAACTTTTTCAATCTTCTCGACCTTACAAAACAAAACACTCTGGTTCTACCACTAATAGTAGGCGGACTGCAATTTGCTCAACTAAAACTGACCACATACAAATCTAATAAGGGCAAAAAGGACCAGCCAAAAAACGAAATGGCTATGGCAACCAACATGATGACCTATTTTATGCCTGTTATGATCGCCGTTTTCACCGCCTCCTTACCATCCGGAGTCGGAATTTATTGGGGAACTTCCACCCTATATGCAGTAGTTCAACAGCTATTTGTAAATAAAAGCGTTGACGGAGGCTCCAAAAACAATAAGAATTCTGATGTAAAAGTAAAAGTTATTTCCTAAACATATATTTCCATGGATATTGAAGACACAATAAAAACCACACTCGAAGAACTACTGAAACAGCTCGACATAAATTTTTCCAAAATTGATATCGATGAAGATGAAGAAAAAGATACTTACAATGTGAACATCGTGAGTGAAGATCAAAGTTTGTTAATAGGCCAAAGAGGAGGCAACATTCAGGCACTTCAGCACCTATTAAAAATTCTTACTTGGCACAATCTTGGCACAGAAAGGCAATTTCACATCGTGCTAGATGTCGACAATTATCGTCAGAAACAGGAAGAAAATGTTATCAGCCTTGCAGAAAGAAAAATTGCCATTCTCCGAAAAACACGCAGACCTCAAAGCCTACCGCCAATGTCTCCATATTTTAGAAGGAAAATTCATCTCCACCTGATGGGAGCAGGTTTTGAAGATATCGAAACAGAATCCAGAGAACAAGGAGAAAGAAGACACATTGTCATTAAACTTAAGTAATTATGAAAAACATATTTAGGATTGCTCTTACAATATTTTTTTTGCTGTCCCTTGCAAATCTCAGCATCGCCGAAGAAGTACTCCCCTTTTCAGATCTATATATAGGACATAAAAACTTCGTAGCCATCTCCACCTTAAAGGAAAATGGCGTAATCGAAGGTTATGATGACGGATCCTTTAGGCCAGAAGAAAAAATCAATCGAGCTGAAGCATTAAAAATGCTCACCCTTGCCAGCGAATTACTAACGAAAGAAGGAATAAATGAGGCGGATCAACCAGAGGAAAATGTTTTTACTGATGTCGTTCGCTCCGCTTGGTATGCAAAATATATCTCAGCGGCAAAAGACAAAAAAGTCATCAATGGATACGACGACGGAACTTTTAAGCCATCAGAAAACATCAACCTAATGGAAACTCTTAAAATTTACATGGAATCGCTAAGGACAATCAATTATCCCGAAACTACGGAAGAAAACCTTTTTGCAGACACCGCCACAGACAGCTGGTACAGCAGATATGCGGCCCTGGCAAAAGAAAGAGGTCTTCTTTATATCAGTGCAAACAACAGCATCAATCCGGATCAGGAGCTAACACGCGGATACTTAGCCGAAATCATTTATAGAATGCAAGGATACGAAAAAGGAGATCGCTTTGGCAAAGCCACATTCTATGGCGAAGCCTTTAATGGCAGAGGCACAGCCTCGGGCGACACCTTCGACATGAACGCCATGACAGCCGCCCACAAAACTCTCCCCTTTGATACCCAAGTACAAGTCACAAACCTCGCAAACGGCAAAACAGTAATAGTAAAGATCAACGACAGAGGCCCCTACGGACCTGGCCGAGTTCTGGATTTATCAGAAGGGGCTTTCACCGCAATTGCCTCCCGTGGAAGTGGAATAATCGACATAAAATACAGCATCATCGAAGATTAATCCCCAAATTCACATGAATTCCATCCAGTATCACAAAAGATATGTCAAAATCAGAAACAAAAAAACCCTAAGGAGTGAAGTAAAACGCACAACAAAAACTCTAATCATCACACTCGCAACAATGATTGTGATCCTTTCCATAGCCTTTTTAAGTCTGACAAGTAAAAGTGCCCAAAAAGGTTACGAACTTGCCCAACAAGAAATAAAAAACAAAGAGCTCAAAGACCAAGAAGCAAATATAAAATCCCAACTAACAGAAGCCACATCCTTCTCCAATCTCGAAACCGAAGTTTTTAACGAAAATATGGAAGAAGCCGAAAAGAAAGACTACATTCGCCTGGAAGATACTTACGCCAATTAATATTGACTTTAAAACGCATATCCTTATACTGATCTAGCATTTTGAAAATATGGGGCCATCGTCTAGTGGTTAGGACACTAGGTTTTCATCCTAGCAACAGGGGTTCGATTCCCCTTGGCCCTACCATTAAAAAATGACAGCCATCTGGCTGGCATTTTTTGATTGTACCTAAGGAGCGAGAACCCACAGGGTTCGAGGGCCCCGCAGGGGTCATGTCTCGGGCCCCCATTTCGAAGAAATGGGGAGAGACACCCCTTGGCCCTACCAAAAGATGCACTATTAGCACCTCATACTCCCAACTCTAGGGCTTTTAAATGTACCTTACATCCCTTATCAAATTATATTTACTTGTAATATTCTTTAATCTGAAACAGGAAGTAAAGACCAATAATTCCCCCCAAAATACCTCCAAAACTAAAGAAAACCAAATCACTAATAATAACCAATAAAGACGAATACATTAATAACCTCCACGCGTATTTTTTCCTCTTAAAAAGCCCCGGAATAGCAACAACCTCAAGAATAAATGTAGCAAAAGCAATTATTGTTGCCGCCCCCCACCCATACATGTGAGTTCCCATCAACCAAACAGGAGCAAAATACATAAAATTAAGCCCTAAAAGTACAAACAAAACTGGCAGAAACAGCACTACAAAAATAAGATCAATCCATGGAGCTATAATAACCAATTTTTCCCGTATCCGCGCAGGAATAGTAAAAGGAGCTTTTTTTACCAAATACAAAGTAAGAAAATTTTCTAACTCATTCATAGGTTTAAATTAAATTATAGATAAAACCAAACATTACTCCGCAATATAACCTGAATATGAAATAGAAATAGCGACTATTTTTGAATACGGATCTGATTCAATATATACACTCGCATCAAGATCAGCAGAATTAGTTACTTCATAAGAAGCACCACCACTCTCACTTGATTGAGAGGTAATTTGCCACATAGATTGAGAAAACAAGTTTTTATAAAAATCTTTTACGCTTTTAAAATCATCAGTTGTTTCTATTGTAATATCCTTACTGATATATTCTTCATCGCTACTATCAGAAGCCTGAGTAATTTTTCCACCGCTATATATCAAATCTGACGGAAAATCACTTGGTGCATCAACAGCCTCTGTATCTTCAAATTCTTTAAGTTCCATCTTTGCTCCATAATCCGCATAGACTTCCATCATTTTCGCCATAGCTTCAGGATCATTTTCATCATAGTTCTCCATAATTTCTTGTTGAGCCTCCGCAAAATCCGCAAACTCAGAGAATTCTCCTCCCGCCCCTCCAAAATACCCCGTATCCTCCGCACCCGATTGAATCGCCGAACTACCACTTTCTGAATTTTTCGCCAAATCCTTGCCACCCTCATCTGATAACTTGTCTGTTTTACCACACCCAACTAAAAAAACTACAACTCCTATTAGCACCACCAAAACCAATAAAATCTTTTTCATATTATTTTTATTACAAATAAAAAACTTCCGAATATATTGTAATATAATTAGAAAATACACGCAAATAATACTCACTTAAGCTCATCTTTTATGAAAAATTTCACATTTCACCAACCACCACAACCCCAAGGGCACCCTACCCCATCTCCAAACGCCTCACATTCTCTAAATAACTTTCCCTTTGCTCATCAACACCCGTCGCAATTTGTACTCCTCCCAAACCTAACCAAGTGGCTGCAACATTAGCCCGTTCTAAAATAGCTTTGTAAATCAATTCTCCAAATTCTGCTCGTAAATCCACTTCCGACCCACTGCCGGCATTCACTCCCCCCCCACCCCACAGCACAACTTAAATTTGTCATTGAAGCTATACCAAAAGTTATGTGGCCATTATCAGGCCGAACACATCTTCTATCTCCATTTTTGAAACAAGGCCTTAAGTATAGAGGAAAAAATTTGCTTGCATCCTCATTATTCACCCTGCCTACCTCCAATAACTTCATCCAAATATCAGAAATGACATGCCCCACGGAATCATGCTGTTTAGCTCTTTCCCCAAATTTTCCCGAGGACTTCATCTGCAATACATTTCCACTATAATCCCTACAATCAACTGAATCATTCTCATGACCGAATCTTGGAATTCCACTAAAGTAGTCCTTATAATCAACCATCCGATCCTTAGTAGGAATATATCTCTCTCCCAAATCTATTCCTAGTTCTTCTATTGTATGGACCAATTCTTGCATGAGCTTAAACGCCTCAGAGTCCTCAGGTTTAGGCAAAAGATCAGGTGCAGGCAAAACCACCTGTAACTTAGGAATATAAAAATCAGGAGTCCATATTTCTGTATCTTCTGGATCAAACATAAACAAAGGATTAATTATGAAATGGAAAACAATTTTAGCAAAACATCCAAATAAAGAAAGAAAAACAACTTTCACCCTTCCCAAATCCGCAATCTTCTGCTAAAATATATAGATTTTAGTATATAAAAAAAAGCTATGCTCAAAAAGTTCAGCACAGCCCAAAAATTAGAAATTTTACAAAAAGTAAAAAAAGTAGCCAACAAAAACTTTTTGAACACCCAAATATCAAAATCCCGCAACATCGAGGAAAAACAAGCGGATGATTTGCTCAAAGAACTCGATAATTTATAATTTTGCATGAGTCTAAATAAAGCACCAAATTTTACAGATGACCTGGCCAAAAAAATCGAAACAAAAGCCGATCTTATTGACGATAAAGAAGAAATTACAATGACCCGCCTACAAGAAGTAGCAAAAAATCTTAAAAACGATTCTGAAACAAACAAAGAAAAACAGGAAGCCCTGCAAAAGGCAATTAGCACAGTCGCAGACGAGAACGGCATCGACGAAGCTCGTATTTGGTTATGGATAAACAACGATGAGACATTAAATAATGCCAAAAATTCTCTACTAACCCAACCCCTCAAAGAACCAATAGACACAAACAGCGATCCTGAAACAATAAGAAACCTGGAAACAATCTTATCCTCATTCAATTTCCTCCAAGAACCCGACAGCAACTTTGATAACGACACAAGCAAGGCGGTCATGAAGCTTCAAAAAATGCTCAACAAAGAACTTGGATTCAACAATGGAAACAAGATAGATCTTCCGGGCATCACCCACCTTGACGAAAACGGCATTTTTGACATGCAAACCCTCCAAAACCTCAAATTTCTCATAGACACCGACCTTTCCACCAACGAAAATCAAGACATTAGCAAAATAAACAACGCCGAGATCTACAAAATGAACGGAGACGGATTTAAATACATCCTGCGCGTCCCAACAGACCAACAAGACAACCACACTCTCTACATAGTAAATTCACAAAACGGCGCAATCAAAGAATACGACAACCCAAGCCAGGAAGATTTTTTCAAAAAACAAAAAAATCCACCGATAATTCTAATCAAAAACGGTGTAAGCAAATTACAAGGCAACAACGACAAAGACACAAACTCCATTCGCCTGGCCATCCTCAAAAGCAAAACCCAAATAGATCTGCCAGCAAAAGCAGTCCTAGACAAAAACAATGACCGTCAATTTAAAATAGACAAAACGGCTTACGAAATTCACCCCGACGGATCAATCCTCAACCGCGAAAATCATAGCATCCTCAAAGCGGGAGAAAATTTTGATAATCCAAACAATTGGAAATTTTTCAAAGAACAATTGCGCACATCCGGGGACGCATACCTGAATGAAGTATTGCCAAAAGCCGGATTCCCCAATGGCCTCCCCCCCTTCCACGAACTTTCGGACACAAGCACCCCCATCAAAAAATCACTCAAAGATATTGAAACACCCTTGGATGTAAACGAAGAACTCGCCACCCAAAATCTAAAGAACATTTTGGAGATGCCCCCGGAAAAAAGAGCGCAATACATCAATGGACTAATTGGAATGATGAAAGAAATTCCATTAAAAGGAATCCAAACAAGTACAAAAGAAAACATCAAACATGTCCAAAAAATTCTTGTATACTTGGGAGTTTACAACGAGAGTTACAACAATCCCAAAAACGCAATCGACGGCATATATGGAAAACTTTCAAAACTTGCCATGAAAGCTCTGCAAAAAATGATCGCCTACACAGCAAAAAATCTCCTCAATGACCCAAAGCTCAAAGAATATAATTCCGGCCCTCTAAGAGCAATTGAAGTCGGCTTCAATGGTATGCGACATGGCCCAAAACACTTCTACGATGGCTACTTTGCCCAATACACCTGCCTGGCACTTATTGGCTATTTGGATTTGCAAAAACCAAAAGTAGGTCAAGCGGAACCTAGCTTCCCCGAGACAAAAGAAACAGTAAAAATAGAGAAAAAAACCATTCCAAAACTACAAGTCCTAAACACCTACCAAGGAAACATGGATAGACAAAACCGACAATTCTTTGGAGAAAACCAACTAATTTTGGAAAGACTGGCCTATCAACTTTCAAACGGCAACGCAGAAACTTTCAAAATTCGCTTTAAAAGAGGAGACGATCCACACATCGTCATCAGTCTTGGGATGAAAAGTAATTCATTCAAACCTGATCAATACATCAGACTCTCCCCTATTCCCGCCAAATTTTTTGGCGACAACTTTGATCGAAGAGAACTGGGAGATTTAGTTTTAAAACTTTTAAACAACAAAGCTAACCCAAAAGCTAAAACATTAAAAGAAGCTCCAACAGGCCCAAATCCCTCAATATCAACAATCAACAGAGGCGAACTGATTCCTTCAATCGAAGGGGGCAAAAGCAAACTATACCTTTTCGTTCCTGCTCTAGGGTCTTATCCTCAAAAAGTTTATCAAGTAAAGATAAACAATCAAATCAATCTGCAAGAAATAAGCCCTTTGTCCGAAGAACTCCGGTCCTGCGACCCCTCAAAAAAAGCAGGCAATATTATTTACGGATCATTCCAGCCCAAAAATTTCACAAAAATTTACAACAAAACACCGGAAGACAAAAACTACTCCGGACTCTTTGCACAAGTTCAAAAACTCGGAAAGGTTTTTGAATCAAAAGGCGAAACACTAAACAGCATCAGCAAAAACACCGACCCAATACACTACTACCAAATACTCGATCCAGCCCTAAAATCGAAAGTCTACAAAGCAAAAAAAGAAAGACCGGCCGGCGCAGAATATCTAATTTTCGAAGGAGAAAAAGCGCACTATTATCGGATCTCCAATGGAGAAGTCCAATATTACGACGATTCAAATGAAGCAAAAAACGCTGATTGGCCAACATCTAAATTTTTCAAAGACGGACTAAACAGCAAAAGCGTCCAATATTTCTCCCTAATGGACAAAATGA
This sequence comes from Patescibacteria group bacterium, assembly GCA_018818755.1. Taxonomy (GTDB): domain Bacteria; phylum Patescibacteriota; class Gracilibacteria; order UBA1369; family LOWO2-01-FULL-3; genus JAHIRL01. The sequence continues at coordinate 862 of JAHIRL010000049.1, read as the reverse complement.
AAAAACCAAAAAAACCAGAAACATCCATATCTACACCCACAAAAACTAAAGAACAATTCAATCGCAACATTCTTCCAAAAAACGCACTTAAAAGTATCCCCCAAGAAATTAGAGACATTAAACTCAAACCACAGCAAAGAAAATATCTCAAAAACTCAAACCCCGAAAAACTTCCCAGCCAAATAAACGCAAGACACCTCAATAAAATAGGTCTTGCCACCCGTCTGCACGAAGAATGTCAAAAAATTCTAAAACTAAAAATAGCCAATATCTACAATTTTTCAAAATCCCCGAACCTCAAACGCATCACCGAAAAACTGCTGGAAAGAAGAGATCAGGATGGAAAAATCAACATTCCCAACGCCATCAAGCATTTAATCGTCGCAAGTGTAATCAAGGATCATGAAATATTTGTCAGCGCAATGATCAAAAAAAACAAAAACTTCATCAACTCACTAACAAAACTCGAACTTGCCTCCATCAATCCGGGAAAAATAAGAAAAAACGAAAACCTAAAAAAAGCCGGAGAATTTATGAAAAAACACAAAATCAAAATTTTCCCCGAAGCTTTCAAAATCCTCCTTCCACCGGAAGCAAGAGTAAAAGGCACAGGCCTGGAAAGACGAGCATATGAGGAAAACAACGATCCTCTCCGAAATCTCCACGACACAAGCTACGGAACCCCCACGGGAATTTCCGCAAAAGTAGAAGGAGAAAAAATGATTCTTCACATCAACTACAAAGACAAAAACGACAAACAGCTCAAACCTAAAATTTTTAAGATCGATTTAAGCCTACCTTAACTCCTTTTGTGTTAAACTATTCTTGCAATATCCAAAACCCAATTTAACACAATGCAAGT
>JAHIRL010000048.1 GCA_018818755.1 Patescibacteria group bacterium | reverse complement strand
CTGGTGGAGGAGATTTTGTGAAGTTTGATGAGCCACAGGCGGATCAGGTTTTTTGTCCGTTTGAGGAAGTGATTGATGAAATTGCTGAACGAATGGATAAAGTACGCAAGGAAACAAAGAAAAATAAGGTTTTGAGTGTGAATATTTCTGCGGCGGATTTTGAGACGATGATTAAGAGGGCAAAATATGTTGAGAACAAGCTTGAAAAAGGCAGTTATGCTTTTTTGGTTGATGGGCTAACTGCCGGCTGGACAGCTGTACAGACTGCGCGCCGTCACTTTCCTGATGTTTTCATCCACTTTCACCGTGCCGGACACGGGGCTTTTACCAGACCTGAAAATGTTTTTGGATTCAGCGTACCAATTTTGACAGCATTTGGCAGACTGGCCGGAGCTTCCGGAATCCATACAGGAACTGCGGGAATTGGAAAAATGAAGGGAGATGAAGAGGATATCCAGGCTGTGCATACCGCTCTGGACAAGGTGGTGGAAGGGCAATATTTCACTCAGGATTGGGTAAATATCAAATCCTGCTCCCCCATTGCTTCTGGTGGCTTGAATCCAACAAAACTACATGCTTTGATTGAGGCTTTTGAAACAACCGACTTTATCACCACTATGGGTGCGGGCTGCCATGCTCACCCGGATGGAACCCGTGCAGGGGCAACAGCCTTAGTCCAAGCCTGCGAGGCCCATATTGCCGGAGTGAGTATTGAGGAATATGCAAAAAAACATCCCGAATTGGCCAGGGCTATTGAGAAGTTTGGGAAGTAATCGCATCAAGAAGTTCCTGAAAACTATTGTATCCGGCAGATGAATTTATGTGGCCGGCTCCTTTGAGTATTTGAGGGGTGATGTGCAGTTTGTCGGCAAGTTCATAGGCTTTTTCGATTTTGATATAGGGGTCGTTGTCGGAATGGAAAACGGTAAAGTCCTTGCAGTTTTGTCGTATTTTCTCCCAATCAAAATCTCTTTGGGCAAAAGTTTTCATGGATTCGTCAAATTCATTGCCGGCAATACCGTAAAATCCGGCAACAAGATAAGCCGATTTTACAGGATGTTTTTCTATAAGATTCAGCACAAAAGGCACTCCCAGGCTGTGGCCAATTAGCGTGCTGTCAGGAGTTATTTCGTAATTTTCCATTACTTTGAGCCAATTATCCAGGGTCTGATTTTTCGGTGTCGGAAATTGGGGAATTATCACTTCTTCACCTTGTTTTTCAAGTTCGGATTTTAGCCAGGGGAACCAGTTTTCGCCGGGATGACCGCCCACTCCATGGATAATAAAAAACCGGGACATATTTTAGTTTTTTAAATACTCTAAAAGCATTCTAAATCCGTGGGCTGTGGCTCCCTGCTGTTCAAATTCGCGGGGGCTTGATGTGAAGGCTGTTCCACCGATATCAATATGGCACCACTTATTTTTGTCTACAAAGCGTTCCAGGAAGGCCGCTCCCTCCTGACATCCTGCTCCCCTTTTGCTGATATTGCAGTTTTGCATGTCGGCAATTTTGCTATCTAGGGCTTTGCGAAAATCTTCGTGTATTGGTAGCTCCCAGCCGAGTTCGTCCACTCTGTCTCCGGCTTCCTGAAGGGCTTTGACAAGTTTTTTATCGTTACCGACTAATCCAGCAAAGCGATCTCCCAAAGCCACAGAAACGGCTCCTGTGAGGGTGGCGATGGTGATAATGCTCTCAGGTTTAAGCTCGGCGGCGTAGGTGATGCCGTCAGCAAGAATTAGGCGACCTTCGGCGTCGGTATTGGTTATTTCGACGGTTTTTCCGTTGAACATCCGAATAATATCCGACGGGCGATAAGCGTTTTCGTTAATGAGGTTTTCGGCTATCGGCATTATTCCTACTATATTCTTCTTAATTTTGAGATCTTTTAGCATTTTAAAAAGTCCGAGCACTGTGGCGGCTCCGGCCATATCCTGGTGCATGGTTTCAATATATTTTGTGGGCTTAAGATTATAGCCTCCTGAATCAAACATGATCCCCTTTCCTACTATTGCGATAGGCTTTTCGCTGCGTTTGCCGCCATCATATTCCAAAACGATACAGCGAGCCTCCTGGCCGGAGCCGCTGTTTACTGCCAAAACACCACCCCAACCCATTTTTTCAAGATCTTTCTGTTTTAGTACAGCTATTTTGTAGCGGTTTTCGCGGCGAATTTTTCTGGCCTCGGCTTCAAAAGTGTCGGGGTCGATCTGATTTGAGGGCTTATTTACCAAATCCTTGGTGTATTCTACTCCCTGGGTTATTTTTTGCTCGTACTTAATAATTTCGTCGGCATTCTTTGGTTTTTTCTCGAATATAAACTCGATGATTTCGAGCTTTTTGACCGGCTTAGTTTTATCGATTGTTTTATGAAGATCAACACGATATTGGCTCAAAAGTAGTCCCTGCAAAAATTCTCCAAAATATTCGTTCAACACTTCCGGAAATAACACACTCAGACCAATTTTTTTGGCTTTTTTACCCAATTTTGCTCCAAATTCGCGGGCTTCTTTTGCTTTTAATTTCTCCACTTCTCCCCCTCCCAAAACCAAAAACCGGGTATCACTTAAATATGTGCTTAGACATTGCCCCATATTCCCCTCAAAATCCTTGGCTTTAAGCCTTTTATTTACAAAATCCGCGGCTTCCTTCGGCAAATATCCTGGCAATTTTTTTAAATCTTCCTTAAAAAGCGGAGCAAAAAGCAAAGCATCTTTTAGCTTAGGCTTGCGCTGAATTTGAATTTTCATATGGAAAGCGTTAGTTTATTATCACTCTTTAAGATAACAAACTTTGAGCGCGGCGTAAAATTTCTTTTGCATTTTCGAAGGTGGTTTTATCCAAGGCCTTATCATAGGGCAGCCAGATAAAATTGTGATGTTCGTGCGAGACTTTCACATCTTCCATCTCTGTTTTTCCTAGAAAAAATATCACTTGTTTATGAGATGGACGGCCTTGATTTGTGTAGTGGTAGGAAATTTTTTCACGAAAACCATCAACATAGGCGATATCGGAAATTCCAGTTTCCTCAATTAGCTCTCTTGTTGCTGTTTCAATTTCATCTTCCCCTTCTTCAACATGGCCCTTTACTAAATCCCAGTGCCCTCCAGGATAAAGCAAAAGCAAAAATTCCCGCCCCATTTCATTCTCCTTAAAAACTACTACTCCGCAAGATTTTTCATCATATTTCATGCCCATTCTTTTTTAACTAATGCGTTCTCCGCGGCAACCTGCTCGGCGTTTTGCTTACTACTATGCACACCCTCGGCCACCAATTCCTCACCTATGTAGGCTCCCATCTTAAATTTTTTGTCATGATCGGGACCGGCCTCGCTAAGCACTTCGTAGTGTGGGGTTATCCCCAGTTTTTCCTGCGCCAGTTCCTGAAATCGCGATTTTGCGTCTATGTGTAGGCCTTGATCGATAATGTCATCAAGCCGTTTTAGGATAAATTGTTTGATAAATCGTTTGGAATCATCGTATCCATACTCAAGATATATGGCTCCAATAAGCGATTCCACCGTATTTGCGAGGATGTAGTTTTTTGTGCGTCCACCGGATTTTTCCTCACCTTTGCTGAGAAACAGATATTTCCCAAGATTTAACTCTTTGGCAACCTCGGCCAAGTGTTTTCCTTTTACCAATGCCGAACGAAAAGAGGTCATCTGGCCTTCGTCCTGATCCGGATATTTGTGAAAAAGGTGCTCGGTTGCGGCCAGTTCCAGTACAGCATCACCTAAAAACTCCAGGCGTTCATTGTGCATCATCCCTTTGTCACGGTTTTCGTTAATATAGGATTTGTGGGTGAATGCTTTTGTTATAAGCTCTTCATTCTCAAATTTGATCTCTATTTGTTTTTCCAGGTCTGTGTAATCGTTCATAATTTTGATTTCATTATGCTACTTAAAACCCCGTTAATAAATTTGGGGCTGGAGTCGTCACCGTATTTTTTGGCGATTTCGACTGCTTCGTTTATGGCTACCACATCCGGAACATCCTCATTATACATTATTTCGTAAATGGCAATCTCCAAAATGGCTCGGTCTACTCTGGCAATCTTGTCAACGGGCCATTGGGGGGCGAATTCTTGGAGTAATTTTAAGAGTTTTTTCCTATTTTTAAGGATTCCATCAAGTGTTTCGAAAGCAAAATCCCGCTCTGTAAGTTTGTTAGCAAATTCTTCCAGGATTCCTTCCAAAATCTCCTTAGGTTTGCGTTCTTCCCTAAACTCGTTCTCAAAGATTGTTTGCATTACGCAAATTCTGGCTAAGTGCCTGTAACTTGCCATAATTAAGCTTTAATTTTTGTGATTTTTTCAGCTTTTTTCTGCTTGTCAATGACTGTGCGTCCGCGGTATTTTCCGCATTCTTTGCATACAGTGTGGTTTTGGGCTTTTGCTCCGCAGTCCGGGCAAACAACTAGGTTAACTGCGTCTGTAAGCTTACGCAAAACTTTTCCTTTAAAACTTCCGTAGCGTTGTTTACTGGTAGCCGCGGCGGTTTTCTTCTTTGGTACTGGTTTTTTTGACATGGTTCTATTTTAGTAAATCTTTTAGTTTAGTGAAAGGATTTTCCGGCTTGATTTCCGCTTGGCAATCGCACTTTTTCTTGTTGCGATCCACTCCGCAGACCGGACAGAGGCCCTTACAGCTATCTAAGCATACTGATTTTGCGGGGAAATGCAAGATTATTTCCTGTCTAATCAGCTCAGAGATGTCGATTTGCTGATTTTTTGTATCGACCATGTAGAGGTCGAAGGTATCCTTAACATCTCGGGGCTTTTTGAGGTAAAATTGGGCTTCTACATCCTGAAAAGTAATTTTGTAATTGTAATTTTTGAGACAGAGTTCACAGTTTAACTTTATTTCTGTGGAAAAATTGAGAACTTTGGCGTTAAAGCCGTACTCAATGCGCATTATCTCCACTTTTCCCTCTAGGGGTGCGGCTAGATCTATCCCCTCAAAGTTGTATGGACAAACGAAACTATAAACTTCACTTGTGCCCATTTCGGCTTCGAGCAGGCGAGAAACATCAAAAATCAGTAGTTTTTTCATATTAGTCTCGGCCAAAAGCCATTATTAGTCTTAGGATAAACAAGAATAGGTTGAAAATGTCCAAATATAGGTGAAGGGCTGCGTCGATATAGCGATCTTCGGGGTAGGATTTGATTCTCTGGAAATCATAGGCGGTGAATGCGCTAAAAAGTAGTACTCCAATGCCGGAATAGACCATTTCCATTGTGTTGCCCCAAGGGAAGAAAATTCCGAGGACTCCCACAATAATCATCCCTATTAGGCCCATCATCAAAAAGCCGCCAATACCTGTGAGGTCACGCTTGGTTGTCCAGCCGATTATGGCTGTAGCTGTGAACATCAGGGCTGTGGCTCCAAGGGCTTTGGCAAGAATTGCCGTACCTGCGGCACTTGCTAGGAGAACTCCCATTAGAGGCGCGATGGTGACGCCGGTGATAAAGGCAAATGCGGCAAAAAGGAAGCGATTTAGGGGGATTTTTGTACTCCACCAGCGAGATGAGAAAACAAGGGCGAGTTCAAGCGCGAATAGGACATACATTAGGGCTGGGGTGGCCATGAAATACTGCATAAAATACTGCATGGTGACAAAAACTCCCGCAGTTGATGCTAATACGGCCAGAGCAAAGAAGATCATTACTTTACCGAAAAATGTTGTTTGTACTCCGGTTTTGGCACCGGCGCGGTACATATCTTGCATGATTTGGGTTTGTTAAAAATGTGCCGATATTATAGTACGGTGTGGGAGGATTGGGAAGTGGAAGAGTGGAGTGAGAACTCTGTCGGAAGGGGAACGGGGGATGCTCAACCCTACCGAGCGCTAAAGCCTCACTCCATAATATTCGGTCAATGCCGGATCTTAAAAAGATCGGCAAGACTCGAATTGGTGAAATTTTAAACTTATTTTTGGATTTTGTCAATCCCTTGCCCCCCAACCCACCCCCTGCTACTATTCATTTATGGATACATCCGAACTTAGCTGGGTGGAAGTGAGTGAGCAAGCGCTCAGACAGAATGTGCGAAATTTTAAAAAGCATATTGGATCGCAGGCTTTGCTTTGTGTTGCGGTGAAGGGCAATGCTTACGGGCATGGGCTTGTTGAGAGTGCGCGGGTTTTTTTGGAGGCGGGGGCGGACTGGTTGTGTGTGAATGCGCTGTTTGAGGCGCGGGCTTTGCGGAAGGCCGGGTTTGATTGCCCTATTTATATTATGGGATATGTGCCTCTGGGTGCTTTGGCGGAAGTCGTGGCTTTAAAGTGTAGGTTGGTTGTTTACAATAAGGAAACTATTGATCAACTTGTGCGGGTACTGGAGGGAACGGGCAAAAAAATCAAGGTACACATAAAGGTGGAAACGGGAAATAACAGGCAAGGGGTTTTGCCGGAAATTCTTATGGACTTTGCGAGGTATATTGATGGGAAAGAGGATATTGAGCTTGAGGGGATCGGAACGCATTTTGCAAACATTGAGGATACGACTGACCATAGTTATGCAATGATGCAGTTGGAGAGGTTTAATCGGGCAATTGAGGGCTTGGAGGCGGCTGGGATTGATGTGCCTTTGCGGCATTGTGCTAATTCTGCAGCCACTCTGCTCTTCCCAATGGCCCATTACAGTATGGTGAGGCTGGGCTTAGGTGCTTATGGAATGTGGCCATCGGAAAAAGTAGCAGAGGTTGTGGAGGATTTTGAGCTCGAGCCGGCATTATGCTGGAAAACCAGAATTGTACAGGTGAAAGAGATAAAAGCTGGGGAATGTGTGGGATATGGCTGTACATTTGAGGCTCAACGGGATATGCGGATCGCAATTTTACCGGTTGGTTATTATGATGGATATGATCGGGGCATTAGTGAAGCTTTTGTTTTGGTGCATGGCAAAAAGGCCGCCTTGTGCGGACGGGTTTGTATGAATATAATAATGATCGATGTAACGGAGATTGATGAAGCAATGCTTGAGGATGAGGTGGTGCTGATCGGGAGAAATGGAGATGAGGAAGTGAGCGCGGAAATGTTTGCCGCGTGGGCTGGAACAATTAACTACGAAGTGACTACGCGCATCAATGAGCGCATACCAAGAATAATTATATAAAGATGAAAAAACTTAAAGTTGCGGTGATTTTCGGGGGCCAAAGCAGTGAACATGAAGTTTCGTTGGTGTCTGCGAGCGGCGTGATAGGAGCTATGGATCCTGAGAAATATCAGATTGTGGAAATTGGGATCAAACATGACGGCGAGTGGCTTACGGGTGAGGGATGTTTGGAAAAATTTAAGTCCGCTAATTATGGCGGCTTGCAAACTGTGGCTTTTGATTCTCGTCCGGGAAGTGCCGATTTTGATATTGCTTTCCCCGTTTTGCATGGGCCTTTTGGGGAGGATGGGACTGTGCAGGGACTACTGGAGATGTTTGGGATCCCCTATGTTGGGTGTGGCGTTTTGGCTTCCTCAACAGCGATGGATAAATTGCAGTGCAAAGCTATTTTGAAGGCTGCGGATGTGCCGGTTGTGCCTTATGTGGGTTTTACCCGTAAAGCCTGGAAATTTGAGAGTGAGAAGATTATGGAGGATATTGAGGAAAATATCGGACTCCCCTGTTTTGTAAAACCGGCGAATATGGGGTCTTCTGTGGGGATTACAAAGGTAAAAAAAGTAGAGGATTTGAAGGGTGCTGTGGATTTGGCGGCGGAGTTTGACTCGCGGATTATGGTGGAAGTAGGACTTAATGCACGAGAAATCGAGTGTGCTGTGATCGGGAATGATAATGTGGAGGCGGCACCACTTGGAGAGATAGTTGTAGGTGGAGAGTTTTATGATTATGAAGATAAATATGTAAACGGAGTTTCGCATACGCAGGTTCCGGCAGATCTTGATGAAGATGTTTCAAATCAAATAAAAAATCTTTGTATTAGGGCATACAAACTGCTGGATTGTAGTGGGCTTGCGAGGGTGGATATTTTTGTGGATCGTGAAAGTGGCAAAGTCTATCTGAATGAGCTAAACACAATGCCGGGCTTCACATCTATAAGCATGTATCCAAAAATGATGCGGGCGCACGGGCTTAAATACAGCGAGCTGATTGACCGGCTGATTGAGCTTGGACTTGGGAGGTCTGAGGAGAAGAAGAAAAACCAAATCAGGTTTGACGGTGGAGAGTGGTTTAAATAGGGGTATTTTTAGCTGGACTATATGTGCTTGACATTTTTGAGTAAATGTTTTAATATTTACTGCTTTGTTCCTTAAAATCATAGGTTTTTAGCAAGCATTAATTTGGCTCTATCTTACTAACTTTTGTTTGTCCTATATTTCCAGTGAATACTGGGGCAAGCAGTAGCAAGACGGGGTCAGATACCCTGCTTGCTAAGAAATGGAGAGAATCATGAAAAACTATGTGTATCTGGTTTTGATTTGTCTGTTCCTTATCACAACCATGTTCTTCGCAATGGTGGGGATGACCCATGTAATGAGGCAAGACCTCATCAGTGAAAGCCCCGAATGCGAAAAGGGAGAATATCCCTTTTGCGTGGGGAAGGGGAAGTCGTCATGCACATGTCTCAAGAATCCGCCCTATCACTACGAGGTGATATCTGAGGAGGAAGAAGGTGATATGTGTCCTACGTATGTCATTGTAAAAACCTATCTCAACTCTTTGAGAGAGATCGTGGATGTGATGGAAGTGGGTGAAGAATGCCGGTGGCGTCAGGGAATTGATGCTGATGGGTACTATCAAATCTATGGAGGAGGTGAGGTATACAAAATAATTGGGGATGATGGCGATATGCTTGCCATTTTCGTCAACAAATTGAGAGGATTTCCATATTTCGCGCTAGTAGGGGTGACAATCGACGATGTTGTCGAATGCCCCTAATCAAGCAGGGTACAAAAGCGGCTATCTATCCGATGGCCGCTTTTTCCCGTGTTTGTTATTGCTTGCAATCTCCCCTATTATTGCCTATATTTTATTAGCTATTTTTTCAAAATTTATGCCATTTTTTAGACCATTTCGCCGGATAAAAAGAAACAGCCCGGAATCCAATGTTTTTTTGGTTCTGGACATCGGGACTGATACTGTGAAAGCGCTTGTTTGTGAGGCGGAGGGCACAAAGGGACGAGTTATTGGCGTGGGGAAACAGGAGCAGAAACTGGGAGATATGCAGGGCGGGGTGGTTACGGATATTGCTTCGGTTATCGCGAATTGCAATACGGCTATTCGGCAGGCGGAGAAAATGGCCGGAATTGCCACAACAAAAATGATTCTGGGTATTTCCGGTGAGCTTGTGAAAGGGGCGACATCGACTACCAGTTATGTGCGAAGGGATGCCAACAGCAAGATTGATATGAGTGAACTTAAGAATATCGTCCACAAAATTCAGTGGCGGGCTTTTGATATTGTGCGCAGTCAGCTTTCCTACGAGACCGGATATAATGAGATTGATGTGAAGCTTGTGAATGCGGCGATTGTGGATACCCGAATTGATGGCTATAAGGTCACAAATCCAATCGGATTTCAGGGGAAAGAGGTTACTTTGAGCATTTTTAACGCTTTTGCGCCGCTGGTGCATTTTGGGGCTTTGCAAACTATTGCGGCGGAGATTGATCGAGAACTGCTTGCCATTGCGGCAGAGCCTTACGCACTTACCCGTTGTTTGGGGTATGAGGATAGCGGGCAGTTTGGAGCGATTTTTATTGATATTGGTGCTGGAACTACGGATATTGCCGTGGTGCGG
>JAHIRL010000047.1 GCA_018818755.1 Patescibacteria group bacterium | reverse complement strand
TCAAAAGGATAATGCAATTGTGCATAAGGCATCGAACCACTTTCAAACCAACAATCAAAAACATCAGGAATCCTCTTCATCTTCCCTCCACATTTACACTCAAACTCCACATCATCGATATAAGGTTTATGAAGATCCACCTTTCCATCTCGCTCCGGCACTTTTCCTCCTGTTTTTTCCTTAAGTTCATCGATAGATCCGATACAAACAGCCTCCTCACACTTCTCACACTCCCAAACCGGAATGGCACAACCCCAAAAACGATTTCGAGAGATAGCCCAATCCCTTGCACCCTCAAGCCATTTTCCAAAACGCCCTTCAGCAATATGCTCAGGCTGCCAATGGATTTTTTTGTTATTGGCCAACATCTTATCCTTAATTTCAGTAACCTTTATAAACAATGAAGCAGTCGAATAGTTCAACAATGGAGTATCGCACCTCCAACAATGTGGATAACTGTGTTTATAGTTTTGCTTAGCAAACAAAAGCCCTCGCTCATGCAAATTTAAAGCAACATTTAAATCCTGACCCTTCACAAATTTTCCAGCAAAATCCGTAACCTCCTCCTTGAAACAGCCATTCATTCCCACATGTTGAATCAATCCCAAACCATGTTCAATTCCAAGCTGATAATCATCCTCACCAAACATTGGAGCAATATGCACAACACCTGTTCCATCCTCAGTTGTCACAAAATCCCCCAGTCTAATGGAATATAACTCCCCCTCAACTTCCTTATCCAAATAGTAGTCAAACAAAGGCTCATAATGAGTACCTTCTAGTTTTTTAGGATCAACCTTCCCAAGCTCATTATATTTTCCCTCTCCAAAAACTTTATCGCAAAGCTCTTTGGCCACAATATAAATTTCCTCATTTCCATCGGCATCACTAGCCGCCACCATCACATATTTCACATCCGACCCAAGAGCCAAAGCAACATTCCCCGGAAGCGTCCAAGGGGTGGTTGTCCAAGCCAAAACAAAGACATCACCTTTCTCACCAATTACCTTTAAAGCATCTTCCCCAAGCTTAAACTTCGCAGTCACAGAAAGATCCGTTACATCTTTATAGCCCTGAGAAACCTCAAAGTTAGACAAAGGAGTTTCACATCTCGGACAAATATGCATAGATTTAAATCCTTTATAAACCAAATTCTTATCCCAAATCTGTTTAAAAACCCACCAAATACTTTCCATATAATTATTATCCAAAGTTGCATAACTATCCTCCATATCCACCCATCTTCCAATTCTCTCCAAAGTAGCCTCCCACTCACCTGTATACTTAAAAACAGACTCCCTACATTTACTATTAAAATTTTCCACACCAAAATCTACAACATCCATCCGTCCAGCCAGCCCCAATTCCTTCTCAATCTCATACTCAACCGGCAAGCCATGACAATCCCAACCATTTCGCCTTGGCACATAATATCCTCTCATATTCCAATACCTTGTAACCGAATCCTTCAAAACATTAGCTAAAATATGTCCATAATGCGGAAGACCATTTGCAAATGGCGGCCCATCAAAAAACACATATTTCTCTTTCCCCTCACAAGCCTCAACAGATTTCTCAAAAATCCTATTTTTCTTCCAATTCTTTAAAATCCTCTCCTCCATCTTCGGAAACGATTGTTTAGGGTCAACTTTCTTAAACATATATTGAGCTGGTTATATTTAAAACACCGCCAGTTTAGCAAAAAGAACGGATTTTCCAAACCTAAACGCTAAGCATCTTAGCCACACCCCATACATCCGGCACAAGATCCAGAGCATCCACCACCCGTATCCACTACCTTAAGCTGATAATCTTCAACAAGCGAAGTCGCTAAGCCAATGTATTTTTCGGGAGTTAGAGCAAGTAAGCGTTTTTTATCAACAGCATTGATATCCAAAGCTTTTATAAATTTCTGCAAAGTCGCTTTAGTAATCCCACCTTTCCCACGCGTCAAATCCTTCAATTTCTCATAAGGATTCTCCACCCCATTCTTCCTCATCACCATCTGCACCGGCTCCGCCAAAACCTCCCAGGCATTCGCAAGTTCCTCCTTCACCAATTTCTTATTCAACTCACATTTGCTCAAACCTTTAAGCGTACTGCGATAAGCCAAATATGAAGTACAAAGAGCAGTCCCGATATTTCGCTGAACCGTAGAATCACTCAGATCTCTCTGCATCCGACTCACCGGCAATTTCGCAGACAAGTGCTCCAAAAGTGCATTTGCAATTCCCAAATTTCCTTCACTATTCTCAAAATCAATCGGATTAACCTTATGCGGCATAGTCGAAGATCCAACTTCACCCTTCACAGCCCTCTGCTTGAAATAGCCAATACTAATATAGCCCCACATATCCCGATTCAAATCCAAAACAATCGTATTGATCCTTTTCACCGCATCAAAAACATCCGCAAAGCAATCATGCGGCTCAATTTGAGTAGTATAAATATTAGGCACCAATCCCAAACTTTCCACAAAATCCTTGCTCGCCTTTTTCCAATCCACCTTCGGGTAAGCCACCAAATGAGCGTTGTAATT
>JAHIRL010000046.1 GCA_018818755.1 Patescibacteria group bacterium | reverse complement strand
ATCGGAAATACTCCCGGCAACGACATGCGCATGTACGAAGAAAAAATCGCCGGCTACCGCAACTTCGTAAACAAAATATGGAACAGTGCCAGATTTGCCATAATGAATGTAGAAAAGGAGGATTTGGAAGCCAAATTCACCCCAGGCAAAATCAAGAGCCTCGCCGACAAATGGATCCTCGCAAAACTCCAGCTACTAATTAAAGAAGTTGACGAAGATATAAAAAACTACCGTATTTCCGAAGCCGGAACAAAAATCTACGATTTCATCTGGAATTACTATTGCGACTGGTATCTCGAAATAAGCAAAGGTGAGCACAAAAATCCAACCGTCCTACTCCATGTCCTAAAAACTTTCCTAAAACTACTCCACCCTTTCACCCCATTTGTTACGGAAAAAATCTGGAGCTACATCGAAAAAACATCACTAATCACAGAGGAATGGCCAGAATACAGCGAAGAACTTAACTTCAAAAAAGAAGCAAAAATAATGGAAGAAATTAGAGAAATAATTTCACAAATCAGAAGCATCCGAGCCGAAATGAAGGTAGATGCCTCAAAAAAAATTCACGCAATCATTTATTCAAAAAAGAGAACAAAAGAACTCGAGGAAAAAAGAGAATCAATCATGAGGCTTGCTCGTCTGGAAACCCTGGAAATTAGCGAAAAAGGCCCAAAAATCAAAAATGCCAAGAGCATATATATTGGAGACATAGAAATCCATCTACCCTTAAAGGAAATGATAGATAGCAAAAAAGAAGTAAATCGCTTAAACAAGGAGATTGAGAACAAGGAGAAATATATTAAGGGAATTACAGCAAAACTTGAGAACAAGGGCTTCATAAAAAACGCCCCAAAAGAGCTGATAGAAAAACAAAAAGAGCAATTAGAAAAAGAAAAACAAAATCTAAAAAACCTTCGCTCACAAAAGGAAAATATGGTATAATTACACTATGCCAACAAGTTTTTTCCTCAGAGATAGCATAAAAAAAGTCGAAGAACTAATCCTTAGCAAACAACACAGGGAAGCCTATTCCTTATGTAATAATCTTTTGAGACAATACCCTGAAGACGAAATTTTGAATAAACTAAAACTGACGATAGAAAAACAGGCAAAACTCAAAAACGCCCAGGTGGTAAAAAGTAAATTAGAAAAAACAAAAAACCTCATTAAAGAGGGGAAAACAGAAGAAGCTCTCAAAACAATCAAAGCCATAAAACTACTGGCGCCAGAAAACAAAGAGGTTAAAGTGATGGAGAACAAGCTAAAACTCACATATCTAAAGGAAAAAGATAAGGATATTGCAACATTTATTCAAATCGAGCAAAAAAAATTAGATAAACTACTCAGAGAAGATCTCGAACAGCTACATCAGGAAGTAATTAAAATTGAAAACAAAAACCACGGAATACCGGAAATTCAACAATTAACAGACAAATACAAAGCCCTAATTATAAGTGAAAAAATAAAAAGAAAATCCGAACTACTAAAAAGCCTCAAATTCCGAGACATATATAACTTCATAGGCCAGCTCAAAAAAATAGACGAGCAATCGCCATTGGTCAAAAAACTGGAAGAAGAGACAAAAAAAAGAAACAAAAGGGAATTTGAACTTAACAAGAAAGAATACTCCTTCGTCGGGGAAACACACATCGATACAATGTACAAAATGGGCAACTACCTCAAATGTATCCAAGCCGCCAAAGAAATCCTCTCAATAGATCCGGAGAATTCAAATGCAGAAAACTATCTCAAAAAAGCAGAAAACGCCTTATTCAGCCAAGAACAAGACATCACAATAGACCAGATAGTTAAAAACCAGGAGAATCTAAAAGCTCAATACAAGAAAGACAAAAACTACTTCTTCAACTTATAACGCTTCCTACCTACACGGACAAAATCTTTTCCGTTTTTTAGTGCAAGAACAATAGTAATCTTTTTAACCTGTCTCTCCTTCAAAACAGCATCAATTATATCTTCCTGCTCCATCTCCTTATTAACCGCCAAGACCTTCTTGATAACATCAGAAACCGTTCCGCTCTCATAACCCCATTCCTTCAATGCATAAATACCTCGCCCAACCAAAACAAAATTTCCATGACGAATAAGTTCATTATGAACAGCTTGAACATTTACAACTTTATTATCAAAATTTTCAGATTTGATCCGATCAGAAATATAAATAAAGTGAAGTGGTTTTTTTTCATTCCTTAAGATATAGAAAATTTTATCTCGAAGTGTTCGCGGGTGAATATGACGCCATTCCAAAAGAGCAACAAATTCATCATCCACAATCGTCAACCTCTTATCAATACTAACCAAAGACTTCGCTCGAAGTAGATTAAAATTAGCTTTACTGAAAACATCCTTCAAATCAGACTGAAGCTCATCCAATTTTCTAGCATCACCTATCTTATTAAGTTGATTAATAATCTGGTCTGAAACAAATTTTAAAGATTGACTGACAATAACTTTTTCTTTCACATAAGGGCTAAAAGAAATTGTATTTCCAACACAATCCAACTCATCATTAAGCTCCAGGGCTAAACGCACACAGTTCTCATTAATAGCACTAACATTTTGCATTCGTTCCCTCAAGGCCTCCATCAAATCATCTTCCGCCAAAAGCCCGCCTGTCTCCTGCAATATTTCCATAATAAAAGTATGTAAATACTTCAAGGATGTATTAAACACATTGCGACGCATCTTAGAAAGAGCGCTTTTTTCTATCTGCCTAATTCTTTCTCTTGTTACAGAAAACTCCTTTCCAATTTCTTCAAGCGTGTATTTACGGTTTTCAGCGATATTGAAACGCTTTTTGATTACAACTTTTTCCTTATCAGTAAGCAGTAAAAGCAGATTCTCAACAATCGAACCAATTTCACTTAAAGCTTCATGAGCATTGACGGGGGTCAATTGTTGCATAAAAACGAGGGTTAAAATGAAAGTTTTTTAGATCAGGCTGATTATAAAAATAAATTTGCAATTTAGCAAAGAAAAGATCTTGTACAACTTGTCAAAATATTTCCTTATTCAATAATCGCCTCGTTGAGAATATACCCAACACAATAAACCGTCTCAATCAATTGAGTTCCAGTCTGTTTGAATAATTTTGACCTTAATCTGCTAACATGCACATCTACAGTATTCGTGTTCCAGCAAATATTTCTATCCCAGACATCCTCAATAATTTGGATACGAGTAAGCACTCTACCAATATTCATCATGAAATATTCCAATAGTGAAAATTCCTTATTCTTAAGAGGAATAGTAGTGTCTTTATAATAAAGGCGTCGAGAAATTCTATCTAAAACATAATCCCTGTATTTAAGACTGCCTTCATCAAACATAGAATAAATTATCGTAAACCAATCCTGAAGCAAAAATCCATTTCCGCAAACCAAAACGAATATAGCAAATGCAAAAACAGCATAGACTAAAGCAAAACAGACTTAAAAAAGTGTTGTTGAAAAATCATCAACACACAAGTAAACTTTAATAAAATTAACCCAAAAAAAATGGCTGAAGAACAAAAAAAACAATTCAAAGTAGTATTACCTGAAAACATTGAAGCTGGAGTCTACGCAAATGCTGTATCAGTTCATTTCAATAACAACGAGTGCATTCTCGACATGGCGTACAACATGCCAAATTCAAAAGACCCTGTTATTAAGATCGTAAGTAGAATAAACATGAGCCACCGCACAGCCGAATCATTTTTAAAAGTTCTATCAAATGCTCTACTCGACTGGAAAAACAAGCAAACAGAGAAAAGCGAAAACAACAAGAAAGACCAATAAAATATATATATAATGCCCCAAGAAGCAAATTTGATGGAAAAAGTTACAGCTCTATGCAAAAGACGCGGTTTTGTATATCCCGGCTCAGAAATATACGGTGGCCTGGCAAACACCTGGGACTACGGGCCATACGGAGCTCAACTTAAACAAAACATCAAAAATCACTGGTGGAAAACATTTGTTTCCAAAAGGGAAGACATAGTAGGGCTAGATGCCGCAATTCTAATGAATCCTAAAGTGTGGGAAGCATCCGGACATGTAGGAAATTTCGCTGATCCACTAATGGATTGCAAAAAATGCAAAGAAAGAATAAGAGGGGATAAACTAATAGAGGAGCACCTAGGAATTGACGCGGCAGTTGGTAAAAGCTTGGAAGAAGTGAGTAAAATAGTAAAAGAAAACAATCTTAAATGCCCAAAGTGTAAATCCTGCGATTGGACAGAGGCAAGATCATTCAATTTGATGTTTAAGACTCACCTGGGAGTAACAGAAGAAAGTCAATCCGCAGTATATCTGCGTCCAGAAACCGCACAGGGGATTTTTGTGAATTTCAAAAATGTTATCCAAACAACCCGCTCACGCATACCCTTTGGCATCGCTCAGATTGGAAAAGCATTTAGAAACGAAATCACTCCGGGAAATTTCACCTTTAGAACTCGTGAATTTGAACAAATGGAAATCGAATTTTTCCTTAATCCAAAGGACAAAAAGGAGAACAAAGAAAAGTTTAACCAATGGAAAGAACAATCAAAAAAATGGTACTTGGACATCGGCCTTAAAGAAGATAATCTACGATTCCGAGAACATGACAAAGATGAGCTTTCACATTATTCATCAATGACCTTCGACATAGAATACCGCTTCCCATTTGGCTGGGGAGAACTAATGGGAATAGCAGATAGAGGAAATTTTGACCTAACCCAGCACACAGAATTCTCAAAAAAAGACCTTACATACCAAGACCCTCAAACAAACGAAAAATATCTGCCTCAAGTAATAGAACCATCGTTTGGAATGGACAGGGCTCTACTTACTGTACTGCTAGATGCCTACGACGAAGACGAAATAAATGGAGAGACAAGAGTAGTAATGAGGTTCGCTAAGTCAATTGCGCCTGTAAAGGTGGCCATTTTCCCTTTGGTTAAAAAACCGGAACTACAAAAAGTTGCCAGAAAACTTTTCCAGGAACTCTCCGAAAAATATCAAGTTGAATACGACGAAAACGGAGCAATCGGGAAAAGATACCGCAGACAGGACGAAATTGGTACACCCCACTGCCTAACTGTGGATTTTGACGGTCTAGAAGATGGAACAGTAACCATCCGAGAAAGAGATACAACTGCGCAAAAGAGATTAAAATTGGAAGATATTGAAAAAGAGCTAGCATAAAAGAAAAACTACTAATTAGCCCCTTGCAAAAAAGGGCTTTTTCTGCTAAAATATATAGATTTAAAAAAACTCATGGAATACCTAAGCAAAATTTGGAATTTCACAAAACCACTACTGAACTACATAGTAAACAACCCTGTGGAAAGCCTTATTTATGTAATCCTGGGCATTTTCGCATACATGATATTAGTAAAGATTTTTCTCCTCAGCTACCATATTAAGCAATCTCGAAAGCTAATATTTCTACGGGTAACCATGGCGCGCAAAGACACCGCAAAAGATAAGGAAAAAGAAACAGAAAAAGACTTTAAAGAAAAAATAGGAGTAATGGCTCAATTCTTCAGAAGTATCAACGAAACAAGCGAACTAAATCTCTTTAATATCATCAGAACCAGAATATTTAGAAACAATATTTTTAGTTTCGAGCTGGTTTGCCACCAAAAACAAGTGGATTTTTATGTAACAACACCAAAGTACTATCAATCACTAATAGAAAAACAAATAACCTCATTTTATCCCGATGCGGACATAGAACCAATGGATGCCTACGAACACAAACCCAAAGGAAACTGCATGAAAGGCTACTATGCCTACACTCAGCAACCATATTGGTTTCCAATCAGAACATACAAAGTTCTGGAAAATGACCCACTAAACAATCTTACCAATCTATTTTCAGAAATGACCGAAGACGAAACAGCGGTAATCCAAATTGTAATGCGTCCAAAAGATGACAAATGGACAAAAAAAGCCAATAAAATTGGCGAAGCATATTTCAAAGGGAAAAAAGCAGAAGGTATAAAGATCCCCCTAATTGGACCCGTCATCAATGTTCTCAAAGGAATTTTTCTTGGTTTCGACAAAATGACAATGGAACAGCCACAAGGTGGAGACGGTTATGTCCGCATGCTTCAGGCAAAAGAGGAAACGGCAAAAAGGCTGGGTGAAAAAGCTACACAATCCGGCTTCGACACAGTAATAAGACTACTATCCACAGCAACAACAGAAGACAGAGCCGAGCAGTTGAGCAACAGCTTGGTTATTGGATTAACTCAATACAAAGACAGCGGATCAAACTGGTTCCAAACAAAAAGACTATTCCTAATAGACAAAATAAACGACATCTGGTTCAATTTCACCTTTAAACACAGGCTTTTGGATGCAAGAATCTGGCCCTTGGGAGAGAAAAAATCACTCCTATCCGAAGAAGAAATGGCCAGCATTTTTCACTTCCCTCACAGTGCCTACAATAAAACCCCCATCATCAGATGGATGGATTACAAGGTGCTTCCGGCACCAATCAACCTACCAAAAGAAGGAGTGGTTCTCGGACATAATGTATACCGTGGGCAAAAACAGGAAGTAAGATTCATGAAAAAAGACAGATCAAGACATCATTATATCATTGGTAAATCCGGCTCTGGTAAATCTGCCCTAATCTCCTATATGGCCAGACAGGACATCTTAAATGGAGAAGGTGTATGTGTAATAGACCCGCACGGAGACCTTGCCGAAGACATTTTAACTTATGTGCCCAAAGAGAGGGCCAAAGATGTAATCTTTTTTGATCCAGCAGACCAAGACAGACCAATGGGCCTAAACATCCTGGAAGCCAATACACCTGCAGAGATGGACTTGGTATCATCCCAAGCTACTGAAATATTTATCAAAATGTTCGGTGATGAAATCTTTGGACCACGCATACAGCACTATTTTAGAAATGCCTGTTTAACACTTGCAGAAGACCAGGAAGAAGGAGCCACTCTAATTGATGTGCCAAGAATATTTACCGATGACGCATT
>JAHIRL010000045.1 GCA_018818755.1 Patescibacteria group bacterium | reverse complement strand
TGTGAAGGAATTGAAATCGGAAATGTTGAGATTAGATTTGAGTGAATGTATTTGTGGCGAAGAATTGATAGAGCGATTGGGTGCTGTTTTTAGAGCGATTTCGAAAATGGTGGTTTTCCCATATGAGTATTTTAAAAATGCTGAGGAGGAGCTTAAAAAGCATTTTGGAGTTGGTTCTTTGACTGGTTTTGGATTGGAGGGGAAGGATTTGGCCGTTTTGGCTTGTGGGGTTCTGCTTGAATATTTAAGGGAGACTCAAAAATCTGACATGGCTCATATTAAAGGGATTGCCAATTATGAGCTGACTGATTTTATGCCCCTGGATGAATCTTTGATTCGCAATCTTGAGCTTTTTTATACGGCGAGGGAAGCTAAAAAAGAAGGCAGTTTAATTTGGGTTCTGGATCAGACTGTGAGTAGCATGGGTGGGCGAAAGCTTAGAAATTGGCTTATTCATCCACTTGTTAACAAGGAACAGATTGAGGATAGGTGGAATAAGTTGGCTGTTTTTACTAAAGATACAGCGGGTTTGAATTCTTTTAGGGAGGTGTTGGCTAATGTTTATGATTTGGAAAGGTTGATAAGCAAACTTTCCGTGGGATCTGGAAATGCGAGAGATTTGAAAGCAGTGCAAAAAACTTTGGAACAGTTGCCTAAAATTAAGGCGTCTATTTCCGGCAAGGTTGAGTTGGAGGAACTAAAAACTGAGCTGAAGGAGCTTGGGGAGCTTAGGGCCTTGATTGAGAAGGCGATAATGGATGAGGCCCCTTTGAGCGTGAGGGATGGAGGAATGATTGCCGATGGCTATGATTCTCGGTTGGATGAGTTGAGAGTGATTATGCGTGATGGGAAATCTTTTATTAGAGATCTGCAGGAGAGGGAGGTTAAGCGGACGGGGGTGAGTTCTTTGAAGGTAAAATTTAATAAGGTGTTTGGATATTATATTGAAATGAGTAAGTCAAATCTGGGAGCTGTGCCGGAAGATTATATCCGTAAACAGACTTTAGTTAATGCGGAGAGGTTTATTACGCCGGAGCTGAAAGAATATGAGGAGAAAGTGCTTAGTGCTGAAGATAAGGTAAAAGAATTGGAATATGAGCTTTTTTATTCTGTAAAGATGGAAGTTTTGAAAGAAATTGTGGCTTTGCAGAAGATCGCTAAGGCAATTGCAGAATTGGATGTTTTGAGTTGTTTTGCTTATCTTGCTTTGAAAAATAATTATGTGAGGCCGGAAATTTGTGAAGATTTTGAGATTGTAGAAGGAAGACATCCGGTTATTGAGAAGCTTAGTTTTTCAGGAGATTTTGTGCCGAATGACTGCATGATGAATGATGACTCTAATTTCCTGTTGATCACCGGACCTAATATGGGAGGGAAATCGACCTATCTGAGGCAAGTGGCTTTAATATCTTTAATGGCTCAAATCGGTTCTTTTGTTCCGGCAAAGCGTGCTCGAATTTCTGTTGTAGATCGGATTTTTACAAGGGTGGGAGCTAGTGATAATTTAAGTAAGGGTGAGAGTACTTTTATGGTGGAGATGCAGGAGGCGGCTTATATTCTTAATCAAGCTACTAGTAAAAGTTTGGTAATTTTGGATGAAATTGGTCGAGGAACTTCTACTTATGATGGGGTGAGTATTGCCTGGGCGATAACGGAGTTTATTCATGATAATATTTCCTCAAAAACTTTGTTTGCCACTCATTATCATGAGCTCATTGAGCTTGCGGATAAATTGCCGAGAGCAAAGAATCTGAGTGTAAGTGTGCGGGAAAATGAAAAGGAGGGAGTTGTTTTTCTTTATAAAATCGCAGAGGGAGGGGTGGATAAGAGTTATGGTATTGAGGTGGCAAAGCTGGCAGGATTGCCGGTGGATGTGATTGGCAGGGCCCGGGGTGTGCTGGATCAATTGGAAAACAAAAAAATCGCAAAGAGTAAAGTGAGTGCGGGGCAAATTGGAATGTTTGAAGAAAAAAGTGCGGATGATAGGGGGCACAAAAAAATTGTGGATGAATTAAAGGGGCTTGATCTAAATAATCTGACTCCTCTGCAGGCTATGAGTAAGTTACAGGAAATTAAAGATAAATCTGATGGGAAGAGGTAGTTGCCTTTGTTTTTATTTTATGTTATAATATTGTCGTAAAATAAAAATAAAACCACTTCTCATGAATGAAGCTCTTCCTACTAAACAAGCCAGTCCAAAACCTTACGCTGAAGCTCTCAAGTCAAGTAAAGGCAAAATGGACCAGACAACCATTAAAAGGGCTGTTGCTTTCCTTGATGATGAACTTAAAAATGTTCCGCGTTTGCGTAAAAAGATGGACTTGAATACTCTTACTGCTCAGGCTTTGCTTGCACAGGCTGGTTTTGATCCCGGGGATCTTGATGACAGGTGGGGGAAAAATACAAAAGAGGCTTTGAAGGACTTTCAAGAAGCTAATGGTCTTGATAATGACGGTGTTTTTGGAAAACAAACTTTAGAGAAATTTAAGGAATTGTTTGGGATGGAGCATGAAAAACCTGCTAAAAGAGTCCGCAAGATTCGTAAGTTAAAGAAACGCAGACAAAAACAATCTGCCGAAACCGTGAAAGAACTAAATAACGAAATTTGGGGAGTTCAGGTTCCAGAGGGGCAGAAGATTTATACCAGAGAAGATGCCGAGAAAAGCTGGGGGAGTGATAAAAAAACCCGAGGTACTCATGTTCCGGGAGGACAGAGGTTTTATACCGATGACTATATCAAAGAACGTCGTAAAAACCCTTAGACTTTTAGATCAGATACTCTATAATTAAGTTCCTGTATAAGGAATTTAATTATGTCTATAATAAAAATTCTTCCGGAAAAGCTGGTTAACCAGATTGCTGCCGGTGAGGTGATTGAAAGACCGGCTAGTGTTGTTAAGGAATTAGTTGAAAATAGTTTGGATGCCGGCGCAACTAATGTGACTGTGGAAATTGAGGAATCCGGAAAGTCTTTAATAAAAATTACGGATAATGGAAAAGGGATGACGCGGGAAGATTTGCAAACGGCGGTTTTGAGACATGCTACGAGCAAAATTGGTGAGGAAGCGGATTTGTGGAAGATAAAAACTATGGGGTTTCGGGGGGAGGCTTTGGCCAGTATTTCTTCGGTTTCGCGGATTAGTATTAAGAGTAAAATTGAGGAGGCGGGAAATGGATATGAACTGAATTGTGAAGGTGGCGAGATTTTGAATTTGCAGGAAGTGGGGATGAGTACGGGGACACAAATTGAAGTTCGGGAACTTTTTTTCAATACTCCAGCGCGCCGAAAATATCTAAAAAAAGATTCTACAGAGCTGGGCTATATTACTTCCCTACTAAATGCTATGGCTTTGGCTAATCCAAATATCAGTTTTAAGCTTATGCATAATGGCAAGGTTGCTAGTGATTTAATGAAGAGTTCGGATTTGGGTGGGCGAATTAGTGAAGTTTTTGGGACGGCTACTTTTGAAGCGATGGTTCCTGTTTTCTACGGGGGAAGTGATTTTAAGATTGATGGATTTATTGGGAAACCGGCGATTTCCAGAGCGTCGACTAAACATCAGTATTTTTTTGTGAACGGGCGGCCGATTCAGCATTTTGTGATGGCGAATAGTATTCGTCAGGCCTATCACTCAATGCTGATGGAAGGGAAAAAACCGGTGTTTGTTATAAATATAAAAATTGATCCGGCTTTAATTGATGTGAATGTGCATCCGCGGAAGGTTGAGATTCGCTTTGAGGATGAGCAGTCGATGATCCGCACTATGTATAGTTGCGTGAAGGCGGCTTTGAATAAGCAGGATTTAACTCCGAAAGCGATTACGGAATCTTCCCGATATATGAGTGATAGTTTTCCAAAGCGGGAGGATGTGGGTGTGCCGCGGTTTAATTTTGGGAGTGGTGGAGCTCCAAGTGTAAGGCCGGCACAGGCCATTGATTTTTCTCGTAAATTTATGAAAGAACGGGAGACTGGAGAACTTGAGCGGGAACCGGCTATGAAGGCGATTGCTCAGGTGGCAAATTCTTATATTGTGGCCAAGGGGGATGATGGATTAGTGCTGATTGATCAGCATGCCGGGCATGAGAGGGTGAGATATGAAGAGTTGATGAATCAGTTTGGGAATCAGGAGAAGAAGGTTCAGCCTTTGCTTGTGCCTTTGCAGATTGAGTTTAGCTCCGATGAGGTTGCGCTGGTTCAGGATCAGATGGAAATTTTTAAGGAATTGGGATTTGAAATTGATCATTTTGGAGGCAATACTTTTAATGTAAATGCTGTGCCGGTTTTTTTGGCGAAGGAGGATATTGAAGGTGTTGTTAAAGGGGTGTTGGATGATATTGAGGCTCAGAAAACTCCGACTAAGTTTCAAGGAAAAAGTGAGGAGATTATTCATTATATGTCCTGCCGAAGTGCGATTAAGTTTGGGCAAAAGCTGGATCTTAGCGAAATGCAGGCTTTGATTGATCAGATGGAAAAACTGGAAAGACCATACACTTGTCCTCACGGGCGGCCAACGATGGTGAATTTGAGTTTGGGTGAGCTTGAGAAGATGTTTGGGAGGAAATGAGAGATCGTGAGATTTTTTACTAGCTAAGTTTTGTTCATTGACTTTTTTGGCTTATTCATCCATGATGTTACTATTATTTAACCATTTTTGTATGAAAAAATTAACACTATTGTTGGTTCTAGTTTTAAGTCTTAGTGCCTGTAGTATCACTGTGAATGTAGATGCTGATGACAAATCTACAGAGGAAGTTAGTTACAATGATCTTGAGATTTTGAGTTCTGCAACCGAGGCTGAGCTTGAGGCGACTCTTTTTGTTGAGAAACAGGAATTGAAAGATGGAGATAGTTTTGTTGGTGTATGTGCGCCGGATGGTGTGGAGTGGCCGGAGTGGCAAGTTATCGAAAATCCTGAATCTAGAGAAATGCCGGCTTTGGGTGATGTTTGGGGGTTGCATGTAAAACTGCTTGATGCCAGAGATGCTTATCTTTGTAGGGCTGGTATCCAATTAGCTAACGATGAGGTAGTTAACCAAGGGGCTGTTGTGGATCTTGTCATGCCTCCAAGGCAATAATTTATTAATCATTTTTATTATGAAAAAATTAGTTTTGTTTTTAGTTCTTAGTTTGGGGATTTATGGTTGTGGAATTTCTATCGACTTGGGTGGTGAGGATGATCCTGTTGTTGAACCGGAGGTGTTGGATGTGACTGAGGATGTTGAGATTGCGGAGGAAGTGGTTGAAGAGGTTCCCGTCGAAGATGATGTTACCTATAATGGTCCAAACTTTATTACCATAAATTCTCCTCAAACTGATGATGTTATCCACGAGGAGCCGATTATTTTTACAGGTGTCGTTTCTCCGAATGTTACCAAACTTGAGATTAAGGCTGTTGGTGGGCCCGGAGGACTTGGAGGATCTGAAGGCTATACCGACAATTACATGTTGCAGGATTTTAAATATGGTGATGACAAGTTTTCTTATCGTGCCAGCCAAGACTTTCATAATTTGATGTATGGGACAAATAACTATACTTTTAAAGCCTATTACGAGGATGGATCTACAAAAACTTCGGTAGTATCAATTTTCTTTACCGATGGAACAGCCGAGATGGGGAAGCCTGTGGTTTATTTGTATCCTGAGGAAACTAGTGAAATCTTTGTAAATGTTGAGCCAGTCGATGGGATTTCTGTTTCTGATCCTGAGATTGGAAAAGGCTGGAGTGTTATTGCTACTCCGGATGGAGAGCTTTTGAATTTGGCGGATTATAAAGTTTATCCTTATCTTTTCTGGGAAGGTTTTGCCGGAGATTTTGTCACTCCTGAGGAAGGTTTTGTTGTTGAGAAAGATGCAGTTGCAAAGTTCTTTGATGAGAAACTTGGATATATGGGGCTTAATGCTCGGGAGATCGCGGATTTTAAGGAATACTGGGTTGAGAGGTTGAGTGATGATAATTATTACTTTATCACTTTTATGCCTCAGGATGATTTTGAAAAATATGCACCACTAACTGTTAAACCTGAACCGGATACTGTGATTCGAGTTTTCTTTGATTACAAGGGGCTGGATGAAAAGGTAGAAGTAAAGGAGCAAAAACTTGAGCAGAGAATGCGTGAAGGATTTACCGTTATTGAGTGGGGAGGTAGACTTTACTAATCATTATGAAACTATCGCGCTTTCTTTGGGGATTGCCATTTGTTTTGGTTTTGTTGATTTTTTGGCTGAGTTCTTTGGGAGGGCAGATTGAGATTGAGAGTCTTTATCCCGGAGATGTGCGGATGTGGGATAGGCTGATGAATGCTGAGGGGAATTTTGAATTTGAGTCTGAGCCGCAGGGAGTTATTCTCCCCCATCATTTGGCAGTTGGAGAGGATCTTGCGAGGTTTTATCGAGGGCTAGCTAAGGTGAAAGATAGTGAGCGAATTTTTATTTTGGGGCCGGATCATTACGAAGCTGGAGCAATGACGATTTCCAGTTGTGGGGATTGTGTTTATAAGACTGTTTATGGGGAGGTGGAAGTGGAGGCCCCTGATCTTGATTTTGTTGGAATTGAGGGTGATATTTTTGCGAAGGAGCATGGGATTTTTGCGCATACACCTTTTATCAAATACTTTTTCCCGGAGGCAGTGATTGTGCCTTTAATCATTAGGTCTGATGTGCGGGAGGAAGATATGGAGAAGTTGCGCGAGTGGTTGAATGAGAATTTGCGGAAGGATGATCTGCTTTTGGCCAGCATAGATTTTTCTCATTATAAACCTGTGGAGGAGGCGAATGTGGATGATCAGTTTAGTTTTGAAGCTATTGTGGGGTTTGATTTAGAGATGGTAGCGGTGGCGGCAATGGATAGCCCGGCGAGTGTGAGTGTGATTTTGGAGATTATGCAGGAGCGGGGCTATACGAAGGCTGTGCGCTTGGCGCATACAAATACTCAGGACTTTTATAAAGCGAGGTTGGAGGAGACTACGAGCCATCAGTTTTTTGCGTTTTATCTACCATGAACACTAGAGAAATCGCGATCATACACGAGGTTTTTTGCGTAGATTATTTGGCCGTCTTCTTTGACTGTGGCATCCTGTGGGTAGGCGGCGTAGGTGTAGAGTTCGGGGTCGAGGGTTACCAGTTTTGTGAAGATGGATCCGGGACTGCCGGGCTGTTTTTCCACTCGTAGTTTGTAGGTACCGGCGGGGTCGAGGTCGAGAGTGTAAGGGAGCTTGTATTTTATTTTTAGCTCGGCGCTTTCGCCGGCATTGATTTCCATGACTGCGAAGAAAAATGGCATTTTTAAATCTTTGTCGTAAATCATTTCCACATCACCGCCTGAATTTTCCAGGAGAACGGAACCTTCAGGCACATAGATTTTAAGTAAGTTCTTGTTGCGTCCACGGCCAAGGATGTCGACGATTTGGTCGGGCATTGTGGTGATTCCATAGGAGGCTAAAATGCGCTTCCATTCGTAGTAGATGTCGTCTGTCCAGAGGTGGGAGTGCTTGATGGTAAGCTCGTCGGTGAGGCCTCCGTATTTATCGATGTGAGTTTGGTGGGTGATTTTTTCTTCGGTGAATTTATCAGATTTTGTGCCGCCGATGGATATGTTTATCACACTTAAGTAGTCTTCTTTTTTTCCCGGTGGATGGATGCGGCCGCTGAGGGCGGATTGATCAAAAAGTTCCTGTATTTCCGGATCACTAGAGTAAAACATTAGATGTTTCTGCTGGATGGCCAGATAGATTTTGCTTAAAACTTTAGCGATATATTTTTCCTGCATTATTTCCTCTTTGAAAGCGGGGATGAAAACTTTGAGGATGTGCTTGGGATCTTCTGCGCCCCAAATCTTTCCTTCGATAATGAAACTTAAAAGTAATTCGTAGTTTTCGGCTGTGAGTTTGCCAAAATCTCCTACCTGAATAGGGCCGGTTATTCCCAAAAGAGTTTTTAAAAGGCCTTGATTCATGCCGATAACAGTTTCTACTGTGGGGCCACCTTCTTTTTCCAGAAACCATTTTGCCTTGGCGGCGGACACGGAGAAATCGGGAGAATAATTGCTATCACGGAAACGCCAATTATTAGTGAGCATCTTCAACTCTTGAGGTGGTTCAACAAATTCGCCAAAGCTTCCGTCAATATCGTAAACATCGTGAACTTCTAAATTGGCAATGTAGCCTTCATTCACATCCACAATTGCATAACTGCCAATAAAGCCTCCGGTTGGCCTAAGCTCGCTGTTGTTTTGTAAAAGAATCAGATAGCGGTGGGGGTAGCGGTCTCCTAAAAGTTTTAGGATTGCCGGAAAGTGCTTAGAAATTGAATTGAGAATTTCGGAGATGTCTTCGATATTGGTTTTTGCAAAAATAACGCGCTCTCTAATTTCTACGGGGAGGGATTCTTCGTTTATTTTTGAAAGTTTTTTGGCGGCTTCGCTTATTTCGGCAATGGCAAGATCGGTTTGTGCAAGGCCTTCTTTTAAGGTGTCCGTGATTGATGGAGCCTCACTTCCCTCCTGATTTTTTGAGACAAAATAAATAGGGATGTTATTGAAGGATTCCATGGCCTCAATAAAGTATCCACCGGCAACTGCAAAGTGTTTTCCGCTTTCAAGCAAGGCGTTTATGGCATAGGTTGCGGATTCGTTGTGGGCATAGAAAGTTTTGTCAGTACTGATAAACCAAAGGCTATCTTCGGCACCGGAAAAACTTATAAGAGCTTTGTTGAAAATTTCAAAAGCTTGTTTGAACTGAGTTTTTGTGGCCGATTTTCCTGCGTCAATAAGATGACTGTATCCTTCAAAAGCCTGATCTTTTACATCCTGCTCAATTCTTTTGGCTTTACCGTAAATGGCGGCGATGTTTATCAGGAAGATGATAAGTAGGCCAAGCGTTGCTAGTTTTAGGATATTGCCAAGATATTTTGGTGGAGAGCTTTTTTCCCCTTTCACATATAAATATTTTTGAGGCTTTTTGGGGGTGATATCGACAATTTGTGTCGGACCGGCTTCTCTTTTAAAAAGCAAAAAATGGCGAGGTTTGATTGATTGAGCCGGTTTTTTTTCTCCTCGCAAATTAATCGGCTTCTTTCTTTCACTTTTTTTAATATCCCTAAAAATTTTCGCCATTTGTTATTTGATAGTCAAATAATTGACCGTAGCGATCCCATCATTGAAATAGTTTTTGCCGGAACTAACTGAGGATATTATCTCTAAAATTTGGGGTCCATTCCCTCCTTCAAAAAGCATTGGAAGCAGGCTATCTATACTGTAATAGGCTATGGAGTCGCTATAAGTTAAGAGCGGATCAATCAGCTTTTTGAAATGTTCAGATTTATTGAGGCTAATATTTTTTGATTTTGTTGTATCAATTATATTTTTTAGAGTTTCTAAATTACCGGAAACGACCGCAACATTTTCTAGAAAGGCATAGTATAATCCCCAATTCCTTTCACCTATTTTCATTGCGGATATTTGAATATTTTCGTAGCTAAGTGTTTCACGCTTTATTTCTTCGGGAATGGCAATAATTTCTCTGGATTTGGTGCCGTCTTTTAGAATGTGCTCAACGATTTGGGGTTCAAAAAGTCCACCAACTTCTGAAAAAGTGTCGGCAATTTTGGCTAACGCCACTGAATCCTCTTTGGGTTTCTCCAGCTGAATCAGCATGGTGTAAACATCTTTACCCTGTACTTCGCTGATTGCGAATCCGTATTCGTTGGCGAAGAAAGGTAAAAGATCGGTCTGGAAATTTAAGTTTTCACCAAAATATTTTTGAATGTAGTTTTGAATAATACTGTCGTAAAGCAATACGCTATCGCCCTCACCATTGGAAAGAATATCAATAAATTTCTTAATTTGGTTTTCCAGATTTTGTCCTCCAAAATAGGCTTTTGCGTCCTGGGGGATGTAGTCTGTGAGGTAGCCTTTGTATTTACTTTTGTTACTTATGTACTCCTGGGCATCGAGGTTATTGCGGTTCAGGTTAGTAAAGTTTTGCATAATGAATTTGTCTTCGCCGGCAATGAGAGAAACTCCTTCAGATTTAAAAATACTTGTGAATGGAGCAATTATTTCGTAGGAAAGACCTTTTTCACTTAGGTATGGGAAGAGTTGAAGGAAGGAATTGTCGATTTTTTGAAAATCCATGTAAGCAAATGCAACTTTGTTCAGTGGCATATTGTTGTTGATGCGGCGATAGTCTGATGAAGAGTAGAGTTTGTCGAATTTTTGGGCATCTATGATTTCGTATATGGCCTGCTCTTTTTCAGATAAGAGAAGAAAATCGTTGATGAAGGTTGCGTAGTTGCCTTTGACTCCTTGATAAATCTCGTAGCCTTCGTAATTGTTTATTTGTCCTTCAAGGGAATCTTCGGCCAGTTCTTTATTAGTAATTTCGGCAAAATATAGTTTATTGATAGCATTGTTTTCTTTGCTCGATTTTACATATGCAAGCCCCACAGATCTTCCCAGCCAATTTTTTAAGTCATTTTCCATTTCTAAACCAAAATTTTGAAAGATGAAATTTTCTAAGCCTTCAGCAGAGTATTCCAAATGATTTTCCATTAACTTTTTGGATTTGATAACTTGGGCATGATTTGGATCTGTATTTATTTCAAGTGAGAGAACTGTTGTTTCGACAGGTAAAATTTTGGCTATGGGGCTGGCTTTTAAGGCTTTAACAAATAGCAAATAACCGACTGAAGATAGGATTGTCACCATAATCAAAACCAATACGCTTCCGAAGATGGTTTGTTTGCTTATTCGTTTTTTTGGTGATTGCTCTTTTTTGGGCTTTGAGGGCTTGTGTTTTTTTGATGTGTTTTTCTTTTTTTCGGCTTCTTTTTTTGCTTCTTTCTTTAATTCTTTCTTGGATTTCTTGCGTATAGATTTATCTTTTTCCTCTTTTTGCTTTTCTTTTACAAGCTCACGAATGACTTTTTTTGCTTTAGACTTTTTTCCCATAAGACATTTTTTTAATTTGAGTGTTAGTATATTCTCACAAATTGCCCTTTAGTTAAAGATTTTTTTGTTGACCTAAACAAGATTTTGCCCTTAGAATTAGCCCAGATTTTAATCGCCTTTATATATGCTCCCAAATGAGTTGCGCCGCAGGTTTATTGATTTTTTCGTTAATAAGCATGAACACATGGAAATTAAGGGATCTTCGCTCGTTCCGGAGAATGATCCCACCGTACTTTTTACGACTGCGGGCATGCACCCGCTTGTGCCTTTTTTGATGGGCGAAACTCACCCTTCGGGTACTCGACTTGTGGATGTGCAAAAATGTATTAGGACAGATGATATTGAGGAGGTTGGGGATGAGTGTCATCTTACTTTGTTTGAGATGCTGGGGAATTGGTCACTGGGTGATTATTTTAAGAAGGAGGCAATTGAGATGAGTTATGAATTTATGACTACCAGCCTTGCTGATGGTGGGCTTGGGCTGGCCAAGGATCGTTTGGCTGTGAGCTGTTTTGAGGGGGATAAAGATTGTCCCAGAGATGATGAATCTGCGGAGGTTTGGAGGAAATTGGGTTTTGTGGATGAGCGGATTGCGTTTTTGGGGAAGGAAGATAATTGGTGGGGACCTGCCGGACAAACCGGGCCTTGCGGGCCGGATACTGAGATGTTTTATTGGACAGGCGAGGGTGATGCTCCTGAGGAATTTGACCCAAATGATTCTCGCTGGGTGGAGATTTGGAACGATGTTTTCATGCAATATAATAAGAAGGCTGAGGGGACTTACGAGGAATTGAGCCAGAAGAATGTGGACACGGGGATGGGATTTGAGAGGGTGCTAGGTGTCTTGGAGGGCAAGAGCAATCCTTTTGAGACTGAGCTTTTTAGGGAAGTGATTGAGGAGATTCGGCTACTTGGGGGTTACGAGGAAAATGATGTTACTCGGGAATCTGAGCGAATTATTGCTGATCATTTGAGGGCCGCCACTTTTATTATGGGAGATGTGTCTGCGATTACTCCATCGAATACAGATCAGGGATATATTTTGAGAAGATTGATCCGCAGGGCTGTGAGGCATGGAATGAAGCTGGGGATTGAGGGTGATTTTGCGCGGAAGATTGCCGGAATTGTGGTTAAAAACTATGGAGATTTTTATGGAGAATTGCTGGAAAATAAGGAGCGAATTTTTGAAGAGATGGCGCGTGAGGAGGAAAATTTTAAGAAAACATTGGATAAGGGGATGGGAATTTTGGCCCGAGAAATGGATAGACTTGGTGAGGTGGAAAAATCACCAAAACAATTTAAGGAAGATTTCTTTTTTGAAATGTTTGCAACTTATGGTTTTCCAGTGGAGCTAACTATTGAGGCTTTGCAGGAGGCTGGTTGGGTTGATGGTCAGGAAGATGTTGATTATGTGATGGCGAAGTTTAAGGAGAATTTTGAGAGACACCAGAAACTTTCCAAGTCTGGAGCGGAAAAGAAGTTTGCTGGTGGGCTTGCGGATAATAGTGAGGAGGTTGCCAAATTGCATACTGCGACACACTTATTGCATCAGGCTTTGCGGCATGTTTTGGGTGATCATGTGGAACAGAAAGGTTCGAATATTACAGCTGAGAGATTGCGTTTCGATTTTACTCATGGCGCGCCAATGACC
>JAHIRL010000044.1 GCA_018818755.1 Patescibacteria group bacterium | reverse complement strand
CCCAAAACTAAGATCTAGAACTTTTTCTTGCTCTTCTACTAATTGTTCATATTTTGTGCATAGAGTTTGTAGTTCTTTCATTATTTGTAGAACTTGTTTGTTTGTAAATTCCCCTAATTCGCACTTTTTTTTAAAGAACCATAAGCTTAAGTCATTGCTTGTCTCTATGTGATCAACTATTCTTGGTTGCACTTCAAACCCTTTTATTTTCCCATCCTTTGTTTTTCGTGTGGAGAATTTAGATTTTAGAACGAGGTGTGGCAAATTGTCTGCAAAAAATGCTGCAAGTTCTTCCTGGCGTTTTTGGTAGGCGTTTGTAACTGATTGTACTTCAAGCAAGCTTTGTAATTGAATTATATGAGCAGGTGTTAGTTCGTTTGGTGTAATGCCTAGTTGGTCTAGTTCATTTTTGTAAAAAATATAATCTGTTTCATTCGCACACTTTTTATATTCGGCAACTATTTCTTCTGCGCTTGGTTTATGCCCCAAGATATTTTTTAAATCCCATGTGGCAGTGCATAAATAGTATGCCTTTTGGAAATCACCGCCCAATGCATTTGATACGCTAAAACTCTCATCCCGTATTATTTTCATAACTAGGCCATCTGGAAATTTTTTCTCTAAGCTTTCCGGCAAATTTTCACTAAAAAAAACGTTTGATACGGGGCCTTCTTTGAATGTGACTTCGTTTACAAGCGCAAATGGTGGCTCTTTCATGCTTTAGCGACTTATAGCGCTGAAGAATATTACAAAATAGGCGAAGTGTCAAGTGGGGCTGTTTTTCTGGTCTCATTTGAAGGTGTGGAGCAGTTTTTTTGTCTATTAGAATTCCCACCCCGCTTTCACGAGGTGGGTTCCATTGTTCTTAAATTTCTATCCCCGGCACTGGGAACTTCAAGCACATCTCTTTTACCTCTTCTTTGATTTGCGCTAGCATTTCCTCGTTGTCGATGTTGTTGATTGTGCGGTCTATCCAATCGGCGATCTTTTCCATTTCCGGTTCTTTCATTCCTCTGGTGGTAATTGCCGGTGTTCCGAGACGAATTCCGGATGGATCCATGGGAGAGCGAGGGTCAAATGGAATTGTATTTTTGTTGAGGGTGATGCCCACTTCGTCCAGTCTTGCCTGGGCTTGTTTGCCCGGAACTCCCTTGTTTGTGAGATCGACAAGAATCAAATGTGTGTCTGTGCCATCGGAAACCAGTTTAAAATCACGTTTTTTGAGTTCTTCGGCAAGGTGTTTGGCATTTTTGATGACCTGCTGGGCATATTCTTGATAGGCAGGCTGAAGAGCTTCTTTGAAAGCGATGGCTTTTCCGGCTATGGCATTTTCGTGAGGGCCTCCCTGAAGACCTGGGAAGACTGCACGATCTATCGCTTTGGCGTACTTTTCTTTACACATGATCATTGCCCCTCTTGGCCCGCGGAGCGTTTTGTGGGTGGTGGTCATGACAACATCGAAGTAAGGAACAGGTGATTCCAGTGCTTTTCCGGCTATTAGTCCTGCTGTGTGTGAGATGTCGGCCATGGATATCGCTCCAACTTCATCGCAAATTTCTTTGAAGGCTTTCCAGTCAATATCGCGGGGGTAAGCTGTAAATCCGGCTACAATCATTTTTGGTTTATGTTCATGTGCCAGTCTGCGAACTTCTTCCATGTCTATTTTTCCGGTTTCTTTATCCACTCCGTAAGCTACAAAATTGTAAGCTCTGCCGGAAAAAGCGATTGGCAGGCCGTGAGTAATGTGGCCACCGTGATCCAGTTTAAGCCCCATTACGGTATCTCCAAATTCCAAAAGTGCAAAATAGATAGCGGTGTTTGCCGGTGAACCGGAGTAGGGTTGGACATTTACATGCTCGGCTCCAAAAAGTTCCTTTCCTCTTGCGATTGCAAGGTTTTCGATGGTGTCGATGTTCTCCTGCCCTCCATAATACCGTTTTCCGGGATAACCTTCGGAGTATTTGTTGGTGAGGATTGATCCGCAGGCTTCCATTACAGCTTCGCTTGTGTAGTTTTCGGATGGGATTAGCTCCACTCCTTCGGCCTGTCTTTGTTTTTCACGCTCAATTGCCTCGAAGATTTCGAGGTCTTGATCTTGGATTTTGCTCATCAGCTCAGGGTTAAAAATTTTCGTTTCCCTTGTGAATTATAGAGCAGTGCTTCCAATTGTAAATTGCAAATTTTTTGTTCATGAGTATACTTTGAGCATGAAGCGAAAAACACCTTCCTCAGTGACTTTTACAAGCTTGGTTTTTGCCATGGTTTTTGGTTTTATTGGTGCGCTTTTGTTTTTTGAGGTTTTACAGGTGACGGATGGAGCTCTTCCTTTTGCCAAAGTTGAGCAAAAGTTTGTTTTGGCTGAGGATGAAAAAATTGTTTCTGCGATTGAGAAGGTCAGCGATAGCGTTGTCTCGATTGTGGCGGTTAAGGCGGTGCCGATTGTGGATTTTGAGGGAGGAGATAGTGGGGCTGTTTTGGAGTTGGATTTTAGGGAGGTTTCCGGAGCTAGTGGGTTTATTGTGGATCAATCGGGGATTATTTT
>JAHIRL010000043.1 GCA_018818755.1 Patescibacteria group bacterium | reverse complement strand
GATTATTTCCATTACTTTTCTAAAATAGGGGGCTTCTTCTGCATAGCCGTTTTGTTTTAGTTTGGGAAATGACATGGCAATATTGTAGTCTGTGTCGAAGTAGTAAACATCTTTTTGGTTGGGGTGCTGGGTGACGGTGAGAATGTCCTGGTGCATTTGCGGGGCGAGGGAAATGCTTGCGTTTTGGGGATCGAAATTTGCTCCTTCTTTTTCGGCAAAGGTTTTTAGGTTGTCGCTTTCACAGCGTTTGCGAATTTCTTTGATGGTGTCTTTTATCGTTTTGAAATTAAGTTCAACATTTTGACTTGTGGGGAAAACATCTACCATTCCGTCCAAATCCGATTTTTCACTGCTTCTGATGGTAACTTGCCTTGTGCATTCTTTTGAGCAAAGGATTTTGAGTTTTTCGAACATTGCCTGGGTGAATTCTTCGCGGATGGAGAGGATGATTGAGGGGAGAATCGTGGAGGAAACTTCCGGGTGGGCATCGCTGTTTTTGAAATAGTTCAGGATGCCGTTTTTGCCTCCGAATTGGTTGATTGAGTTTTCCAGGTCTTTGTTCATGTTGGGTTTTTGCGACAGGAGAGGATTGTAGTATGGGGATGCGGGATTTGTCAAATGGGGGAGTGAAGTTGACACATTTTTTGGGATTATGATAATTTTGATGTGCTTATTTTTAATTTTTGTGTTTTATGGCAGAATCAAAAATCATAACAGAGACAAGTTTGGGGGGGAATGTATATGCGGAGAAGGAAGGATTTGAGAAAGGATGTAGAGCTTGTCCGTCAATGGACTTCGAGCATAAAGGTCATCCTTTTGTACCTGTGAGTTGTGATCTCAACAGTCTCCTTTGTGATGTGACTAATGACAATATTATTAAACTTGTTGATTCTTTATATGATAAAGTTGTTGATCATTTAGGTAATGGGCTAATATGCAGACCTTTGATGGATGCTGATCAGAACAGAAAAGCGAGAGGTTTGTCTGTGCGTGAGGGTGATGAAATGAAGGTTATTGCCCAGATTAGGGGGCCGCAATGGGTGGTTGTAAAGAGGAAGCTATATGGAGAAGCTTGTATGGATTGTATTGCGAGAGATGGTAGTCCGCTTGAAGGTCGTGGATTTGAGGGGCCAAATAATTTTGGGGTGTCTTGTAAGCTGGTAAATTCTGTTGGTCTGGTTCCGTATGATCCAAATGTTAATGCTGATGAATTGATTGATCAGGTGAGAAAAGATTTAACTAGAGGGCTTGATGATGATTCTCGAACTTGCCATGGTTTAGAGATGCAAGCATCTTTTACAAAATTACTTGGGCGACTTGCGGATCGGAATTAGGCGAAGTTGGAGGGGTGTGGTGTGAAGTGGAGCTGCGATCGGGAGTTGAACCCGAGACCTCATCCTTACCATGGATGCGCTCTACCAACTGAGCTATCGCAGCTTGTTTTTGCCCGCAAAGTCTAACATAAAAGCTAATGGGGACAAATAGTTTTCGCGGGGGGTGTTGTTTCTTGTTGTATGGAGAAAACAAAAATAGTTGGTGGAAATGGATTTTGGGAGTTTTGAATTTGCCTGAGGGTGGTGGTGTGTTAAAATGTTAGGGAGTTTTTATCTTGGTTACTTATAGGAATATGATTTCAGAAATTGCTAACACGGTGTTTCTGGGGATAGCTTTTCGAGGGTGGATGGGCTTGCTTGGGCTTATTCTTCTTTTTTTGAGTATCTCAATGGTGGCTTTGCGGGAAATGGGAATTGCTAAGGATTTGGCTAATAAGCTCCATCGGATTTTTGGTTATTGTACCGTGGTTTGTGTAGTTTTTTATGCGTTTTTTGTTTTTGTAGTTTAGCTAGTCGCTGTACTCTTGCTCTTGTGCTTGCGGCGATTTCTTTGTACACATAAAAGGCGTAAGGTTTGAAAATAGGGGGTGGTTTGGGTTGCCGATTAGGAGCATGTTTTCTTCGTAAACTTCTTCGATGCGGAATTTTTGGTTTGAGAGTTCTTGGAGTGTTTGTTCAAATAGCTCTTTGTATGTCATGCCAGTTCCTTCCAGGGCTTTGCGGACGACAACCCTGTCTATGGGGTTGGTGATGATCATGATGCCGTTTGGGGCTAGGCAGTCGTATGTTTTTTTGATTATTTGCCTAAACTTTTCCTGGGCTTCTTTTTTGTTTCGCGCTTTGCCGTATTGGAGGCTGTAATAGATCGGTCCGAATCGTTCATAGATGATGTCGAATTTTTTGGGGGGAAGGGTGTGGATGTCCAAAAAATAACCAATGTATTGGCGGTTTGTGATAGGTACTTCCATCTCTTCAAAAAAATCCGCTTCCAATGCTGTGGCCAGTTCTTGGCGGCAGTTTCCTGTGGTCTGCTTGATGGCTATTTGGGGGTTTATTGGGCTGAGGCCGATTGATTCGATCTGTGATTGTGGAAAAAGAGTTTTTAAATTTTTACACTCCAGGCCGATTCCTTGTCCAAGCACCAGAATATTTGGGTTTGTGGGGAGGAATTCCTGTTGTTCTTGGAGCATTTCACGGATTGCATCTTCGATTTCGCGGGTGTTGGCGCTATGAAGATCGTTTCCTCGTAGCCATCCGTGTTCTTTCGGCAGATACCCAAATAAATCCCATTCGACAAAGGAAAGTTTTTTCTGACGGTGTTGTGAGGCATCTATTGCCGAAAAGTTTGGTTCGATCTCTCCGTCTGTTGTGTGATAGCTTATTTGTCCGGCTTTTTCGGCCTCAACTATGCCATCCATGTATTCTTCGAGCGTTTTTTTCACTTAGCATCATTACAAAATAGCCGCCATTCTATAATAGTTTCCTGTTTTTGTCAACTGTGCTTTGGGCGTGCAGGAGAACCCTTTAGGGTTTTCTGCATAAGAATAAAGGTTCTCCCAACTTTTTTCTATTTTTCGGGTATCATTTTAATATTTGGGGGAACTTATTGCAATAGAAATTTTCCTTTGACTCTTGGGAAAAATCGTATAGAATGCTTTTGCTAAATTCAAAAATTGTTTTAATTTAAATATTTATGGCAAAGGGAAAAAGTCAATATTGTACATGGTTCTGCTCTGATTGTAATAAGGCAAACTATCTCAGTTGTTATCTTAAGCGTAGAAATGACGAGATTGTGAAAGAGCTTAAAAAATATTGTCCACAATGCCGAAAACATGTTATTCATAAGAGGAAGGATACAAAGAAATCCTCTTAAAACCTCGTTGAATGAATTCTGTTTGGATCAAAGTTGTTTTGTCTGTCGTTGTTGCTGTTTTTATGCTGGTCGGATGTAAGTTTGGCGGGGATGATCAGGTCCGCCTGGAGGCTTATTTGCCTGCGGATTTGCCTTTTGTGATGGTTGGAGAAGTTGGGGCTGGCGAGACTGAGAGCTTGCGGGATTTTTTTAATTATGCGATTGATCATGAGCTTGTTGATGGGGATTTTGCGGATTTTGGGATGTTTTTTGAGCAGGAGTATCGGGTGGCTTTTGGGCTTTGGGAGGATTTTTCCGGGGTTTTTGTTTTTGATGTTGAGCGGGCGCCCGGGGTGAAAGAGTGGATTTTGGAGCAGGAGGGGTATGAGGAGTTGGGCGAGGATTTGTATCGGATTGGGGAATTGCGAGACGGGGGTGATTTTTTGGAGAGCCGAAGTGAGGAAATGGCTTTAATAGAGGAGTTTGATGGGGATTTGAATTTTTATGCAGATGTTTATACTTTTGCCGGGGAGTTTGGTTTGCCGGGGCCGGTTTTGGTGGAGAGTAGTCGTTATCAGTCTTTTTTTGGAGCTCTTGATTTTGATGCTGATGGTGTGGGGCTGAGTACAAAGGGATTTTTTGTCGAAGGATATGAGAAGGGGATGGGGGATAGAAAGGATAGTTTGGTGAATAAGGCGATTGGGGAGGATCTTGCCCTTTATTTTCAGGCTGATAGTTTAGGGAATTTTTTGGATAAGGATATTGAGATTGAGGTGGAAAATCCGGAGGTTCCGCGAAAGATTTTTGACGAGGCTTTGCCTGGGGATGAGGTAGAGGATGCTGAGCCGGAGGTTTTGGATTATTATTTGGAGGATCGGGTTTCTGCTGATCTTGATGTAAAAAAGTCTAATGTGCGGGAGTTGGTGTTGAAATTTTTGATGGAAGTTTCGGGGCTTGAGGTTTCGGGCCTTGAGGAGATTTTGGATAATCCTTTTTCTGTGGGGCTTTATGATGTTTATGAGGGGGTGCCGGGAATGGCTTTTTATTTTCAGGTGGGGGATGTGGCGAAGTTTGAGCCGGTTTTGGAGAGTTTGGAGAATTATGTGGATGAAACGCGGGGTTATTTCAATAAAAACATGAATGATTTGTTTGGAGTTGATGCCCTTTTGCGGAAGGATATTGAGATTATTAAGGGAAAGGCTGTGAGTAGTTTGTATTTTGATTTTTCGCAGTT
>JAHIRL010000042.1 GCA_018818755.1 Patescibacteria group bacterium | reverse complement strand
CACCTGGAGGAAGGACAGGAAGTGTGTCAGGGGCTTAAACTCGGAGAAATTGGTAGTACAGGCAATTCGACTGGGCCTCATCTGCATTTTCAATTTGAGATATGTGGAACCAGTCAATCAATCCCTATTGCCTTTACTGATGGTAATGGAGTGCCGAAATGTGAAAAATACACAGATATTTACAACTCCTATGGTAACTATACCGCCTTGCTTTTGAACAATGGGTATCGCGAATCTTGTGACCGTAGGAGTACGGATCCCTACAACGGTGGGGAGCTTCCGAAAGGTGGCTGGGTTTATGGTGGAGATCGCGGACTGGATCGTTGCCCTTTCAAGCCTGCTTGTGAGCGAGAAAAAGGGCATGTTTTTGCGGATGTATATGAGATGGATATTTTGACGGCTAAGGCGGCGGCTTATCTTTATGGTGAGTGTGCCGTTGATGGCAGGCAAAATAACAAATTTGAGCCGCGAGCTAATATTACTAAGGCGGAAGCCCTCAAAATCCCGATGTATCTCTTTGGGATATTGGATCAGTGCAAATATACCCTGGGGGAGAATTTTGCTGATGTGAGTGCCGACGACTGGTTTTATGCTGTGACCGTTTGTGCGCTTGAAAAAGACATTGTTAGTGTTGCGGATTTCTTTTATCCGAACAGTGATGTGTCATTTGTGCAGGCTTCAAAAATGGTTGTGGGTTCGGCGGCAAAGGCTCAGGCTTTGGCTCTTAAAGTGCCGGAATATGGGCATTTTGAAAATATTTCCCGAGACCATTGGGCCTACAAGTATGTGGAAACGCTCTACTACTATGGTGCAATTTCGGAAAATCAACTCAGCTATGATCCGGATATCTCGATAACCCGTGGTGAATTTGCTTTGATGGTTGCCAAAATGTCTTCTTGCTTCTGTGAGAATGTGGTCTGTGCTGACGGCTATTACTGCGATCAGAAGAATTATGCTTGCAGTAGTTTGAATCCGGATACTTCGACAGATATTGGTGGAGGCGATGATCCTGTTGACGGAGATGAGCCAGTTTGTGAGCCGATGCATTGTGGCCAATTGGAGGTCGAATGTGGAAATCATGACGATGGCTGTGGAGGTATTGCCTACTGTGGCGGATGTGGTGGTTTGGATTACTGCGATGAGCAGGGACTCTGCCAAAATGTCCCTTGTGATCCCCTAACCTGTGAGGAGCTTAACTATCAATGTGGAGCTCATTCAGATCATTGTGGAAGTGTGCTGATATGCGGTGACTGTGAGGATGAAAATGCTGTTTGTAGTGCTGGTCGTTGTGTGATTCCACCCTGTGAGCCGGCAAGTTGCGAACAGTTGGGACTGGAGTGCGGTGTGACGGGAGATGGCTGTGCTGATTCGCTGGATTGTGGAACTTGCCTTGAGGGAAGTAGCTGTGAGAATGGCCATTGTGAATTGATACCTGTGTGTGTGCCGCAGACCTGTGCGGAACTTTCGACAGAATGCGGCTATCGGTATAACGGATGCGGAATCGATCTTCACTGTGGGACTTGTCCATCCGATAAATACTGCGATGGCGGACACTGTAAAAATGTACCCTGTAATCCTCATACATGTGGAGATTTGGGGGTGGAGTGTGGATCGGCAAGCGATGGCTGTGGCGAGCTTCTGAGCTGTGGGGGGTGTGCTGATGGAAGTGATTGCCAGAGTGGTAGTTGTGTGGAAATTCCGGTTTGCGATCCTTTGAACTGTTATCAACTGGGGTATCAATGCGGAGTGCATGATAATGGCTGTGGGGATCCGGTTAACTGTGGGACTTGCGGTCAGAATCTCTGTGGAGATGATGGTCTTTGTATTGCTGATTCGAATCCGGATCCACCGGATGAAAAATGCGAGCTTTGCCCGGATTATGCGGAATGTGTTGGGGGAATGTGCGATATGGGCGATTGGATTTGTGATCCAGGCGAAGGCTATCCTTTTCGGATTTGGGGAGAGGGAGCAAGAATGGAGTTGGCGATGTCCGACGGACCTAATTTGTACTTGAATATGTGGTTGCCTGTTGAAGGTGGCGTTGATGTTGTTTTTGATTGCCGAGATTTGCCGGCCGCTGCATTGATACATGGGCGTCCCAATTCATCTATATATATTATGATCCCCGAATATTCGGATGTCCCGGATTTTGCAGACTGGTTTCCTTGGGGAAACGAGTTGACCATAGATCCGTGGGGAAATGATTATAATGTTTATCGAGCAGGAAGCACGGGTTGGATTGATGATAGCGAGTGGCAAATCCTGTTCAGATTTCCCGCACCATAAATAAAAGTTCTCAGAATAGCGTTGGAAGCAAGTCTTTCGGCGCTATTTTTTTGTGTCCGCTTATTCGGCGGGGGGGAGAGTTAGTGGAGTGAGGACATCGGTCATCCAAACTGTGTCGGATGTGGGAGGAAAGGTCTCGACATCGCCGTGAACGCCGGTGGTAACTGTGCGCTGGACGGTGATGGCCCGATTGCGATCATAGATGCCGGGGTAGTTGTCTCTTTCGATTTTTGAGGGCTCGAGAGTTAGGACAATGGTGACATATGGAAATAGCTGTGAATCATTTTCGGAAAAGGCTTTGTAGGGGGTTTCGGCAGGATGGACAATAAATTTTAGATCTCTAATACTACTTCTAAAAGGGGTCATTGGAATGAAGGTGTAGTTAGTGCTTTCTCCGGTACTGTCAAAACCGTATGGGCCGGCCAACTTAGAATTTTCGCCTGTTAGCTTGATGTTTGAAAGTATAGTTGCGATGTTGGGGAAGTTATCTTCCAAATTATAGGCAGCTGTTAGAGAGTCCCCTACTCCACAGTCAAATTTCTCGTCGCAGGTAAAAAGATCGATTATGCCGTTATCATCACTATCTATACCGTTGAGTTTCAAAGTGCCAATGGCGTAGTCGGTATCGTGGTCGGGGGAGGCGGGATCGGGGATTTCATTTTCTTTAATAATTTGCCTGGCAAGGATGGTTTTTTGATTACCTTCCGAATTTATTAGGTAAAGTTCGTCAAAAACATTGTTTCCAGTACAAGTTTGCCCAAGCAGTTCATCACAAAATGCGCTGGCATTTTGAGGTTCGTTTGGACAGCTTCCGGATTCGCAATTGCCGTCGTTGAAAGGGTTTTCTCCAGTGTTCTCATCGCGGGAGGGTGTGAAAATTATTTGGCAGGGGCCTTCATCATAGCTGTTGGGATAAATAGGACCTACATAGGGAACTGAACATTCCGAACCGAGTTGATCCGGATTTTTCCCCTGTTGGGGAGCTGAAAATTCGTTCTGATGGTATTGGCCGGGATTATAAAAACGACTGCCATAAACTCCATGATAAAGTCCGTAAAGTTTTTGAGGAGGGCCACCATCGAGGTCTTTTTGTGCCTCCTGAATTACATTCATCGAATAATACTCATCGTAATCTATGGTGTTTTCGTGAACGATGTTGGCGAGTAGCTCCATCATAATCTTAGCATCGGAGTAAACTCTGTTTTCGATACTACTGCGCCGTTCGGCCTTGATGCTATCGTAAAAAATTGTTCCGGAAACGCTGATTATCACCACAAAAATCGTGACCGAAATGAGAATTTCCACTAATGTAAAACCTTTTTTTATCATAAACTGTTCGAGATTAGGGCAGATGTGTGCAAGGTGTTAATTTGGGTTCCACTGTACCATTGAATTTTAATTCCGATATTGAGGCTTGATTCGGATTCACCAGTGACCGTGATTGAGCGGTAGAAGGCAGCATTGTCCAAATCTGTACCATCCTGGAGACAACTGATGTAGTTATAAACATTATCCTCCAGAACTTCACGACATAGAGCGTAAGAAGTTGCCAATTCGGGGGAATTTTCCAAGTCCAGTATAGGAGTCTCTTTTTCCAGATGCCACTCTTTGTTATTGCCTTGAATTGTGTAATAGTTTGAGCCATCTTCTATTTTTGCTTTCCCACTGCAATTACAATCACTACTTCCCTGCGAATCGGCTATATTCCAGCATTCTTCTTTTTTTGTGGGACACATGAGCCAGTTTGTATCGCGGATGTTATTGATTATTTCTTTGGCCTCCGCGCTAAGGTTTTGGGCGACAAGATATTCTTTTGAGAGTTGAGTTCCCTTTATTGAGGCCATGATTGTCATGGATGCGGCGGTACTGATCAAAATTAAACTGGTGACGGATATTAGTACCTCAATAAGAGTTTCTCCCCTTTTTGACTTAGTTTTATTCATTTGTTTCAAATATTATTGGTAAATCCGGGTCTGATGTTTGATCAAATCCTTCTATCACTCCTGATTTTGTGTAAAAAACTATATAGCTAGCAAATTGAGCGGGTTCGGTATCATCTTGTATTTTGAGGATGATGTATGGAGTATCTGATATTTGCGTAACATCTTGAGCTGTTCTGACATAGTGGCTCAGAAGTTCCGCAGAATTTGGACTGTAATGGAATGTTAGATAATTTTCATTCTCTCCCAGTGTGGTATATCCATTATCTTCTTTGAGTGAAATGCTGTAATTTT
Organism: Patescibacteria group bacterium; assembly: GCA_018818755.1. Classification (GTDB taxonomy): domain Bacteria; phylum Patescibacteriota; class Gracilibacteria; order UBA1369; family LOWO2-01-FULL-3; genus JAHIRL01. Next base: position 1,418 of record JAHIRL010000042.1, on the reverse strand, counting down.
TCTCTCTTTCTTCGCAAAAACTTGAGACTTGGGGATTGAGTTCCAAAGGGTCACAATTATTCAAATATGCAATCGTACCAATCAAAACATCTGTTTCCGGATCGTAAAGATAGGGGTTGCTGGAGCCCTCTATTTCGCCATAAATAAAAATTCTGCTTTTGTTAACTTGCAGGGCATAAAATTCGGGGATCTCACCGTTGACAAGATGGCTTGTGCCGGCGTAAAGACGGGTTCTTTGCATGGTGTATATGCTCTTTTTGTAGACTCCCCAGAAAGAAAAAAGTTTGCGGGCATTGATGATAGAGCCCATTGCGATTATGGATAAAAGCGCCAGTAGTGTCACAACTATCATTATTTCGATAAGGGTGAATCCTTTTTTGGGAGTACTGTTGGGCATAGATTTTTGTGAGGTGCTTTGATTATAGTGGAGTTTTGAGAATTTTTTAAGGGAAAGTGAAATTTGAATTTTTATAGTGATGCTGTTATATTTGTTTATATTACTAATTGATTTCCTATGCCCAAAAAACGCGCAAGTAGAAGAGTGATTGGACGGTTTTTTCATCGAATCTGGAGTGATTATGTGCATGCGGGGAAAAGATTGTGGAAGTATTTTTGGAAAGGTTGTGTAGATTTGAAAAAAAGGGCAGGGGCAACTAGTTTGGTTGCCGCGGGGATTAGTATTTTGATGGTGATGTATATTTTGGGAATGCATGAGACTATCCGTGATGGCCACAGACAAAACAGGATTTTCACAAAACAGACACAGGCAACAATGGCGGCTGAGAGTTTTGAGCAGATTGCTTTGCTGATGGGAAAGGATGGCGGCCCGGGTTATAGTATGGCGATGCAGGTTGATACGAGAAACGGCTGTGATTTTGGGACTAATTCAAGTTTTTTTGATGGTTGTGTGGAAGCTTATACTTCAAAATCCGGTGTGGAGGATTGTTTGGAGGATAATAGTAATTGTACGGCAATTGGGCTTAGTGATGATATTGTTTCGGCATTAAGGATTTTTGTGAGAGATATTGTGGCTCAGGAGGGCAGTGGGTGTGATGGGCCGATTCCCGGTGAATGTACCAGCCCGCCCGGGGGAACTAGCGAGTTGGTGGCCAAAGCTGTGGTGGAAGGGAAGAATGCTAAAGGAATAGCTTATGGTGGTTGGGGGGCAGATTTTAAAGATAGTAGTGGCGAAGTTTGGTATCCGATTCCGGGTGCAGGGAGTGGAGATGCCGGAGGTGAGTGTGATGAGGCTGTTTATGGTACTCTGGAAAGATTAGCGTACAAATATGTGGGGAGGGTTGATAGTGAGGCCTATGCCAGGATGGGAGATTTGTTCAATTATGAACCGCTTAATCACCCTTGCCATTGGGGCAAATTGAAGTTTGGAGATAGCTTTTCGAGCAGAGTGCGAGTGCCTT
>JAHIRL010000041.1 GCA_018818755.1 Patescibacteria group bacterium | reverse complement strand
TTTTTGCTGGCTTTTGCGGTTGCTTTGCCGTGGAAATATTTGGGAAGTTATATGCCATTGCCGGTTTTGCAGATTTTTCAGATGACTTTTCATGTGAGCGTTTTTCTGGGGGTTTTTAATCTGTTGCCGTTTCCGCCTTTGGATGGATCAAAGATTATCGGAATTTTTATTCCGCGAGCCTGGGTGCCGAAATATGAGAGATTTTTGAGTGAAGGAGTGCGATATTTTGTTGCTATAATTTTGTTTGATGTCTTTATTCTGGGTGGAGTGTTTGGTTTTTCGATTTTTGGCTTTGTTTTAGGGTTTTTGCATGAGTGGGTATCTATGGTTATTCTTTTGGGCACCTAGATATAGTATGTTGTATAGGCTTGACCACCCGCTTAATTGTGGCCCTGCTTTTTGCCCGATGGCTTGTGCAAGCCTTTACTTTGGGGTCGATCTGGGATAGAATGCATAGCGTCTGATGTGAAAGTTAGAGTCTTATCTACTCTCTCTATCAAAAACCTTACGGGATTTCTACATTACAGTTCGCCTTGGCGTGCTGTTGCGATCTCCCACCTGTACCTTCAGGGGGCCAGTATTAAGACTCGACATCACACTAGATACAAAAACTTAGTTTGTGCGCGCAGAAGTTGGCGCGCTTTTTTGTTGCTCTAGTCGAGAATTTCCGCAGCGCCTAATAGGGCGGAGATGTTGTGTTGGACATAATCGTTGCGGACATACCATTCGTGCAGGTTTACCCGGAAGCCGCCCAGAGCTCGTGCGGGGTTGGCGGTTTGGTCTAGGAGGGTTGCTGTTATTTGGGTGTTTAGGGCGTGGGGGATGCTAAGTTCTATGCCTTGGAGGAAGTCGGGGCGATGAGTGAGGGAGTAAGCGGCGAGAAGTCCTTCGATGGCTGTGGCGTTGGCGGCTGTGGAGGGGCCTTTTTCGCCTTCTTTTAGGGGGAAATATTTGGATTGGTCTTGATTGATTTTTTTGGCTAACTTGATGGCGTGTTCGTAGTGTTCTTCGTTTGGTTTAAGTTGATAGAGTTCGTTTAGTGCGTATAAAAACCAGTGGTCTTTTGGGAGTTCGGAGATTTTTTTGCCTTTGTCTCGGGTTTTTATCAGCCAGTCTGTGGCGGAGTAGGCGGAGAGGAGCCAGGTGGGGTTTTGGTCGATTTTGTAGAGCTCCAGTAAGCCAAAAATTGCTTCGCCCGGGTAGTAGTCTGATTTAAAGTTGGTGGCTTTCTTTTCTTTGATTTTGTATTTGTGAATCCAGAATTCTCCATTTTCGGCCTGGTTGTTTACGATCCATCTGGCCAAGCTTTGGGCTGTTTCTAGGTAGTCTTCTTTTCTTGTAACTTCTATGTGTTTGGCGAAGGCCAGGATCGCTAAGCCGTTTCCTCCCAGTTTTACTTCGTTGTTTTCGGCCAAGCAACGGCTAAAGTTTCCGCAATAAAAGATTTGGTTGTTTAGGTATTTGAGAGCTTTTTCGGCGGCGTAGAGATACTTTTTTTTGCCGGTGACTTCGTATAGTTCAAGGAGGGAGTAGCTTGTGCCGGCGTGGCGCAGGATGTTGTATCCGCCTTTGTCGGTGTCGTATTTTGCGTCGTATAGGTAGAGGAATTCGCCGTTGTTGTTGATTTTGTCGATTAGGTAGTTTCCACCCAGCTCTGCTGATTTGATGTATGGATGGGTGCTAAGGGAGAAAAGGGTGTTTATAACGCCGATGACTAGTAGGAGAAGGAGGGAGGTTATCCAAATTTTTGATCTAAAAAGTTTGCCTGGGGAACTTGAGAAGAAGGGGTTGATTGAGAGGATAATGGAGGTAATGATCAGAAAAATTACCAAAGGGATGATTAGTATCAGCGAACTGCCGTCTTTGTACATTACCCACAATGATAGGGCCATGAGGATGTAGCAGATTATGCGGATGCTGTTGCTAAGAAGGGGGGTGTAGTATTTGAGGACGGGTTTGTGTTCGACGCTTTTTTCTTTGAGGATTTTTTGATCGGATCGTCGCTTGTGGATGGCGAAGAGGGCAATTGTTGCAAAAATCAGAAGATAGCTGGGCAGAGATTCCCAAGGGGTTTCGTTTATGCCCGCCAATGTTCTTAGGACAAAGTTTGAGGCGATGAGGCTGATGTCGAGAATTGGAATATTTTTGAAACCGAGGCTGTATAGGTTGGTGAGGAGGAAATAAATGATGATGATACCGCCGTAAAAGGGGCCGAGTGCCAGAGAAATTCCGATGGCAAAAAAGATGAGGATGAGCGCGGTTATTGTGCTTTGGGATGGGGTGATGCGTCCGGAGGCCAAGGGGCGCAGGCTTTTTGTGGGATGGAGCTTGTCTTTTTTTCTGTCCAGATAGTCGTTTATTATGTATGAGGCTGAGGATATTGCGCAAAATCCCAAAAAGGCCAAAAGGAGATGACTAAGTGAGCGTGGATTTGTTGAAAAGAGTAGTGGGGTAAAAACGATCAGGTTTTTGTACCATTGATTTACTCGTATTAGTTTTAGGAATTGACGATATTTTAAGAGGGGGCTAACAAAATGGTCGTCTATAAAGTAAGCAAGTTTGATGTACCAGTGGTCGGTTTCGGCTCTGAATCTTGTGACTTTTTCGAATTTTGCATTGATGTTGTCTGCCAGTCGTCCGTCCGACCAGGCCAGGTCGCCAATAATCAAAAATGGCCATTTGTCGGGGTTTTCCACTTTTTTTAGGACTTGGGGATTTGGCTTGCTTAGGTCGGTTTGGAGGTAGGGAATGTTGAGGGATTTGGCTATTTTTCGGTTGCGATAGTGGATTTTTTTGTTGGAGAGTAGGTAGATTTCGTTTTCTTCGCTGAGTCTGTCGATTTCTTTTCTTGTTTCCGGGTTGAGTTGGTTTTGGCTGTCCGGAGTTAGGGTCCCGTCTACATCAAGAATGATTATATGGGATTTTACTTTTATATCTTTGAGAGTTTTGGTTTTCATAGGGGGTGGTGGGGCTTTTGGTTGTTTGCATTTTAGCATAAATTTGCTTTTGTTAGGGTGGATTGCTAAAATTGTGAGGTGTTGGTATTTTTAACCTTTCCTATGCCCAAAAAACGCGCAAGTAGAAGAGTGATTGGACGGTTTTTTCATCGAATCTGGAGTGATTATGTGCATGCGGGGAAAAGATTGTGGAAGTATTTTTGGAAAGGTTGTATAGATTTGAAAAAAAGGGCAGGGGCAACTAG
>JAHIRL010000040.1 GCA_018818755.1 Patescibacteria group bacterium | reverse complement strand
GTTGTTGAGAAGGATTGTTTTTTGAGGATTCAAAGCTGCGTATGCTCCAAAATATGATGCTCCGGAGGCATCGCTTTCCACATTGTATGAGCTTGGTTGTTGATCAAAACTTTTGATCATAGTCTTTGTGAGCTTGATGTATGGTTTGGAGCAAGTTTTTTGTTCAATTTGGATTTTTGTTGGTTTTTTTGTGTGTGGAGCAATCATCATCAAGGCAGAAATGTACTGACTACTTAGGTCTCCGCGGATTTTCACAGTTCCTCCTTCAGGGATTTTTGGTTGAATTTTTACAGGAGGGCAGTTTTTTGTAGTTTTTGTATCGGCACCGAGTTGATTTAGGGCATCGCTTAGTTCTTTTATTGGTCTTTGTCTCATACGAGAATCACCATCGATAACCACTTTATTGTCGGTTAGTGTGGCAAGAGCGGTTATAAACCTTGTTGTTGTGCCGGCATTGCCTGTGTGCAACTTTATTGTTCTGTCGCTTTTTGGGAACTTGCCTCCGCAGCCTTTTATTTTGATTGTTTCTCCTTTTTGCTCAATTCTAATACCGAGTTTTTTGAGACATTTGATCATATAGGTGCTGTCTTCACAAATGGCGGCATTTTTGATAGTGACAGTTTTTCTGACAAGAGCTGCTAGAACAAGCGCCCGATTGGTAATGCTTTTTGATCCTGGAGGGGTTATTTTTAGCATTTTTTAATTATTACTTTTCCGATTGTTGTGGGGAGGACGAAATTTATTTGTGATCCGGATTTCTTTTTGTCGCTCTGGATGTCTTTTGTTGTAGGTTTGTGTAGGGTGACTATTGGTAAGCCGTATGAGGTGAGCAATTTTTTTATTCTATCTGCGTCTTCCTTTTTTAGAAGCCCCATTTTTACGGCATCTTTGTTTGCCAGTACCATACCAATGGAAATAGCATAGCCATGCAAAAGTTTGAACTTGCTCATGCGCTCTATGGCATGGCCATATGTGTGTCCGTAATTGAGGATCATCCGTAAGCCGGCTTCCTTTTCGTCTTTTTGGACTATTTGTGATTTAATTTTTACTGATTGTGCAATAATCTTGTTCATGTCTGGGTTCTTGATATTCTTTTCCAGATATTCAAAAAGTTTTTTGTCTTTTATCACTCCGTATTTGATCACTTCTGCAAGTCCGTTGCGAATTTGTTTTTGTGGCAATGTTTTTAAGTGAGTGGGATCGACAAAAATGGCTTTGGGCTGGTTAAATGTTCCAAGAAGGTTTTTCCCTTCCTTTAGGTCTACTCCTGTTTTTCCGCCTACGCTGGAATCGACCATTGCCAGTAAGGTTGTGGGAACTTGGACATGGGGGATTCCGCGCATGTAGATGGAGGCCAAAAATCCGGCAATATCTCCGGTGACGCCTCCCCCCAGGGCGATGATGCAATCTTTACGGTCAAATCCTTTTTTTATCATTGCACTGGCCAGTTTTTCTACTGTTTTCAGATTTTTATTGGCTTCCCCTTGGGGAAACTGAAAAAGTTCGCATTCGATTTTGTTGTTTTTAAGGAAGCGTTTGAAGGCGTGACCGTAGAGTTTTGCGACTTTGCTGTCTGAGATTATGGCATATTTGTTGCCCCATTTTAATTTTGAGGGGATTTTTTCGCGGATGCCTTCTTTGATAATTATCATAGGTGTTTGTTTACAGCTTCCATTATCGGTTTGATGTTATCCAGAAGTTCTTTGAATTCCGATGGGGTGAATTGTTGCTGGGCATCAGATTTGGCTTCTTCCGGATTTGGGTGTACTTCAATCATTATGCCATCTGCTCCGGCGGCGATTGCAGCTTTTGTCATTGGCTCTATTAGCTCTTTTTTGCCGGTTGCATGGCTTGGATCTACAATAATCGGCAAATGGCTTCTAAGCTTGACGATTGGAACTGTGGCCAGGGGTAGTGTGTTTCTGGTGTCTTTTTCAAAGGTTCTGATTCCTCGTTCGCAAAGCATTACATTGGGGTTGCCATTGGATAAAATGTATTCGGCGGCCAATAAAAACTCGTCTATGCTGGCGGAAAGTCCGCGTTTCAAAAATACAGGTGTTTTTGTATTACCGACTTCTTTTAATAATTCAAAATTTTGCATGTTGCGGGCTCCAATCTGAATAATGTCCGTGTATTTTACCAGATCATCTAGGTCGCGAATGTCTACAATTTCGGTAATTACACCCATCTTGTATTCGTCGGCGGCTTCTCGCAGAATTTTTAACCCATCTTTGCCAAGTCCCTGAAAAGAGTATGGGCCTGTTCTTGGTTTGTATGCTCCGCCTCTCAAAATTCTCACTCCCATTTTGGATAAATCTTTTGCTACGCTTTGCATCTGTTCTTCGCTTTCCACGGCGCAGGGTCCGGCCATCATTGCTAGAACTTTTGGGTCTCCAATTCGTAATCCTTTCACATCAATAATTGTTGGTTCGGGATGACTTTCGCGGCTTACAAGTTTGTATTGTTGGACGACGCGCATCACTTTATCCACTCCGGGCATTGCTTCAAGGTGGCCGATATTTAGGTCTCGTTCTTCGCCAATAACTGCGATTACTGTTCTTTCCACACCGTACAAAGGTACAGGTTCCAAGCCTTTTGATTTCAGCTCCTCCATTATGTGGGCGGCTTGTGCCTGGGGAGCGTGTGATTTCATTACTATAATCATATTTTTGCTGGTTAGTTTTTTTGTAGTTTTGAACTTAGTTGCGATAGGCCCTCTGTTTCACAGTTATTTCTGCGAATAATGGGGTCTGTGGACTGTTTGTTTTTACCATGATACATGTGTTTAGATAAATAATAAAAAAAATCCTCAATGCATGAGGACGGGTAGGAAAAAGTCTCTCATGCGTGTTAGCGGAAAAAGTAGAAGTATGAAAAAGCCCGAGCTGATGCTGTGTTTTTTGAAGTGATTGCTGATTTGGGGCTTCTCTCTCGCATTGGAATATTTATTGTTGTTGGTCTAATCTTATTTAGCTACAATCTCTTTGTCAAATTAAAAATGCTAATTATGATTATTGATACGCATGCGCATGTTTCTTTTCCGCAGTTTGAGGGTGAGGTTTTGGCGGTGCTGGAGCGAGCTAAGGAGGCGGGAGTTGAGAAAATTGTGAATGTGGGCTGTGATCCTAAATCTTGCAAGGATAGTGTGCGGATGGTGGCTGAGCATGAAAATGTTTATGGAACTTTGGGGATGCATCCTTACGAGGCGGCAGGGGTTTCTTTGGATTTGATGAGGGAGTGGGAGAAGGTGATTGCCGGGGATGCCGGAAAGAAGATTGTGGCGATTGGGGAGTGTGGTTTGGATTATTTTAAGGCTGATGTTCCGCGTGAGGTTCAAAAGGAAGCTTTTAGATTACAGGTGGATTTGGCTAAAGGTGTGGGTTTACCTTTGATTGTTCATAATCGGAATGCAGATGAGGATTGTTTGGAGATTTTGGATGAGATGGCCGAAGATTTGAATGTGGTTTTCCATTGTTATGGAAGTGATTTAAATTTTGCTCAAAAATTGTGGCAGAGGGGGATTTACACTTCTTTTACCGGAATTATCACTTATCCAAATGCTCGAAATTTGCATGAGGTAGTGCGCGAGGTACCGATGGATTTGTTCATGGTGGAGACGGATTGTCCTTATTTGGCACCGCAAAATCATAGAGGAGAGCGTAATGAACCGGCTTATGTTGTGGAAGTTGTGCGTGAGGTGGCGCGTTTGAAGGGAAAGAGTTTTAAGGAGATTGCCAGGGTTTCTACGGATAATGCAGAGAGATTTTTTAAGAAATTAATTTAAGGGCGGCTCCTATTTCTTTGAGCTTTTCTGAGTTGATAGTATTTTTGAATCCAAGCTTCTGTGCTTCCTTTTGGCGTTTTTCTTCGTGAGTTACTTTGCGCAGTTCACCGGTGAGGCCTACTTCTCCAAAGATTGCGGAAAGTTGGGGGAGTGGTTTTTTGCGAAAAGAAGATGAAATTGCCATTAGGACTGCGAGATCTGCGGCAGGTTCTTGTAGGCGGATGCCTCCGACAATATTTACAAAGACATCTTGGTCTTGTAGGCGGATGTGGCCGTGTTTTTCCAGTACAGCTATGAGAATTTGGAGGCGATTTAAGTCAAACCCGTTGGCGGTGCGCTTGGGATAGCCGAATGGGGAAGTGGAAGTGAGGGCCTGAACTTCTACCAAAAAGGGACGGGTACCCTCCATGGCGACTGTGATGGCGGAGCCGATGGCGTTTTCTTTGCGTCCGTTTAGGAATTGGGCGGATGGATTTGTGACTGCTATTAGGCCTTCGTTTTTCATCTCGAAAATTCCAACTTCGTTACAGGCACCAAAGCGGTTTTTTTGAGCTCGAAGCATGCGGAATTGTTGAAAACGGTCTCCTTCGAGGTGAAGGACGGTGTCTACAAGGTGTTCCAATACTCTTGGGCCGGCAAGGTTGCCGTCTTTGGTTACATGGCCGATTAGGATTGTGGCTATGCAATAGGTTTTGGCCAGTTCCATTATTTTTTCTGTGCAATAGCGGACTTGGGAAATGGAGCCGGCTTGAGAGGGGATGTCTAAGCTGGAGATTACTTGAATGGAATCTATTATGGCGCAGGTGGGTCGCTCATTTTTTATTGTTTCCAGGATTGTTTCCAGATTGCTCTCGTTTATGGCGGAGAGATGATCTCCTTTGTTGCCAAGGCGTTCGTTTCTTTGAGCTATTTGGTCGATGGATTCTTCGCCGGAGATAAGCAGGGTTTTGTGGTCTTTTGCTAGATTGTTGGCAATTTGTAGAGTGAGGGTGGATTTTCCTATTCCAGGCTCGCCGGAGAGTAGGGTTAGGCTGTCTGGAACAATTCCTCCTCCCATGACTCTATTGAACTCTTCTATATTGCTATTGAGCCTGGTATTTGAGTTTGAGCTGAATTTGAGAGGGGATACTTGCTTGGCCGATACTTTGCGCGGGGTGTTGGAAATGCTGCCGGTTCTAATTTCATCTTCGGCAAAACTGCTCCAAGCTTCGCAGTTTGGGCACTTTCCCAGCCACTTTCCGCTTTCAAATCCGCACTCCTTACATTTATATATTTGTTTTGTTTTCATGCTCCCATTATAGGTGAGTACCCACTCACCGTCAAGAGAAAATTTCCTCGTAAACTTTTTCGTATTCCTTAGCCATTGCATCGGCGCTGAAGTGTTTTTGAACTCGCTCAAATCCGGCTATGGCCATTTTTTCTCGTAATTTTGGAGAGGCTATGAGTTGATTTATCCCTCTGGTCAATCCTTTTGAATCTTTTGGCTCAACTAAAATTCCAGTTTCCCCATTTTTCACAATTTCGCTAATTCCACCGACATCGCTGGCTACAACAGGCAAAGGAGAGATCATTGCTTCGGCGTTTACCAGTCCGAAAGCTTCACGCAGGGATGGCAAAACGAAAATATTGCTCGCTTTTAGGAGTTTTGGGATTTCGGATTGTCGTCCGATCAGACTGACATGTGCTTCCATTTTTAGCTTGGAAACTAGTTTTTCCAGGTTTGCCCGTTCTTTGCCTTCACCAATTATTACAAATTTTGTGTTGGGATATTTTTCGACAACTGAGGGGATTGCTTGAATCAAATATTTTAGGCCTTTGCGTTCGTGCAGTTCGGCTATTGTTGTCACTATTAAGGTGTTTTCTTTGGCATGGAAAAGTTGGGTTTTGATCTCTTTGCGGTCTTCTTCTGTGAATCTTAGGAGTTGTGATTGCCACCAGTTTGTGTCGATTCCGTTGTGGATAACCTCTATTTTTTGGCTGTGTGCGGGGTAAAGTTTGCGCAGGAGATTGGCGTTATTTTTTGAGACTGTGATTATTTTTTGTAGGGGTTTGATTAGGTATTTTTTGATCAGATTTTTGAGGAGAGGTAGGGCGAAGGGGTCGTGCTCGGTGATGATCATTGGGGTATGCGTGTGTTTGGCCGCGAGGTAGGCGTAGCGACAGCTTGCGGGATTCCAGATGTGGGCGTGGAGCAAATCCGGTTTTTCTTCTTTGATGATTTGCTTGAGGGTTGTGTAGTGTTTTGTGCTGTGTTTGCTGGCTGTTTCTATGCGTATAACGGGAATATCTTCTTTTTGAAATTTTTCGCACCAGGTGTTTAGTTCGGGGGAGTTGCCGCAAACAAGAATTGGCTTGTATTTGTCTTTATTGAGAAATTTTGCCAGTAAAAACATCTGGAGTTCGGCTCCGCCGCTTTGGGGTGTGTCTGTGTAGAAAATGATTTTTTTCATGTGGGGAAAGTATATTTGTTTAGAGATTTACTTGCAAGAGTGGGGGAGAAATGTTAGATTTTTCTGCGGAATTTGAGCGCTGTGGGTCAGTAGCTCAGCTGGTAGAGCACTTGGCTCTTAACCAATTGGTCCCGGGTTCGAGCCCCGGCTGACCCACCAGAGAAAGTTTAGCAAAATCCTATTCGCATAGATTTTATTTGAGTTTTCTTGGGCAATGATTTATCATTACAACCTTTTTTAATTTGTAAATTTTTTTATGAGTAATTCAAAAAAATCACCAGGTATTATTGATTGGAGAGGAGATGCCAAGTTGCACCGTGAGGATGATGTTATTATAGCTCCGGAGGATGCGGTTTTGGTTGAAGAATTAGCAAAAGCTGCGAATCGATGGACAGTGAAGGCTTTGGAAACAATTCCTCTAGCTACGCGCGTGGAGTTTGTAGATGAGGAGCGTGTTGTTACCGCAGGAGTGGGTGTTAGCTTGCGTCAATCAAAGACCAAGGTTCCCAGTAATATAGTGCTTACTACTGGCCCTATGGGGCCGAAAGCGGTGGTTAATCCCGAACACGAAGATGTTCCTAAAACTTGTGCTGATGTGAGGGGGAAAACGAATACAGCTTTGTTCCATGTGCCTAATGAAGACGGAGAGAGTCCTCGTGTATGGGTTTTAGCTAAGGGGATTGTTGAAAAACTGGATGAATTGGTTGATTGGGAAAAAGTAAGGGAAGAGAGGCTTCGTGATGGAGGTTTATTTAGCTTCCCAAAATCTGAATTTCCTGAATTTTCGATGTTTGGTGATGGGTCCAGATATGTTTTTTGGCGCAAGTTAGTAGAAAATGTCACCATTTTAATTAGGCATGAAAAAAGGCTTGGAGAAGGATTTACTCAAGAAGTACAACCTCGTGCTTATGTAGGTGGAGATGAGGTGATTTTTATGGCGTTTTAGTTTTGGATTGGATTTATTATAATATTTATTTATATGTCTACAGAGGCGAAAGTTGCAAAATTTAGTCAGGTTGAAGTGGGTCATGCAAAGTACACGCTTGAGACTGCTGTGGGTGAGGAGGATGTGCTGTTTATTCTTTCTGAGGTTCGAGATATGATTTCTGAATTGGGAGTTGATGAGGATAACGATATTTTTGTGAAGATATCTGGTAATACTTTATTATTGCGTTGTCAGAAGATACTCAATCGACTTTTGGATGATGGTGGGCGGGGTATGGATATAACGATTGATGTGTTGTATCCGAATATCAATAAAAATATGAATCCGCAAATGCAGAAAATTGCAGATCAAATTGTCGCAAACATTTGTAAGGTTTCTGGTGATTTGGGCTTAGGTGACAAAATCTTTGTTAAAGCTTAAGTTACTTTTACTTTTGACGCGATTTCTTTTGCTTTTGCCCGCACCAGATTTGTATTTGTTCCGAGTTTGTCGTAGGTGACGGCGACTCCCATTCTTCGATATGGGCGGGTTACGGGTTTGCCAAAGATTCTTAGGTCGGAATTTGGATAGGAGCTAGCTTCTTTTAGTCCTGTGTAGTTGGGGTTTTTAATTTCGCCTTTCGGGGGAGCCAGAATTACGGCGCTTGCACCGGTTCTGTAAAGGGGGATTTCGGGTATGCCCAAGCCCATTACGGCTCTAAGGTGTAGTTCGAACTGGTTGAAATTTTGGGTGTTTGCGAGAGTGACCATGCCGGTGTCGTGGGGGCGGGGGGAGAGTTCGGAAAAATAGACGCCGTCTTCTCCAATAAAAAATTCCACTCCCCAGATTCCGGCTCCTGTAAGCTCGCGGGTTACTTTGTCTGCGATTTGCTGAGCTTCTTTTAGTTGTTCTTCCTTTATGTTGGCAGGTTGCCAGCTTTCCTGATAGTCTCCTCTTTCCTGCCTGTGGCCGATGGGGGCGCAGTAGAGAGTGGTGCCGTTTTTCTGGGTTACTGTGAGCAGGGTGATTTCCAGATCAAATTTGATAAATTCTTCGATGATGACTTCGGATTGGTCTCCGCGGCCTTTTCCCATGGCAGTTTCCCAAGCTTTTTTAATATCTTCCTCAGTTTTTATTACGGATTGACCTTTTCCGGAGGAGGACATTATGGGTTTAACTACACAAGGAATGCCGATTTTTTCAACTGCATCCTTCATTTCCTCCAAATTTGTGGCATAGGCGTAATTTGCGGTTTTTATTCCTAGCTCTTTGGCGGCTAGATCTCGAATGGCTTTCCTGTTCATTGTGTAATTCGCGGCTTTTGCGCTCGGTACTACCTGAATTCCTTGCTTCTCGTAGTCGTAAAATCTCTCTGTGCGGATTGCCTCAATCTCTGGTACTATCAAATCTGGCTTATGTGCGGCAACAATTCTATCTAAAGCTTCCCCATCAAGCATATTGATTATTTCTTTTTCGTCTGCCACTTGCATTGCGGGGGCGTTGTCGTAGGAATCTACGGCAACTATGTGTTGACCCATTCTTTGTGCGGCAATAACAAATTCTTTCCCAAGTTCTCCCGAACCTAGGAGCATGATTTTTTTAGTCATATTTTTAATTTAAGGTATCTATTTCCCTGTAATTTTATCTTGAGCTTCTTTGACGCTAAAGGCGATGAAGAAGAGGCTTGTTGAAAATAGTAAATATGCCAGAATCCATAAGAGATCTGCGCTTATGTAGATGAGAGGCACTTCTTCTTCGTATAAATGGGGATGACTTCCTTGGATTATGTCACCGGCGAAGTTTGCAATTATTGCGATTATGAAAATTTTCCAGGGTAGAGATAATTGTCCGCCTTGATATTCTTTGGCTATCAATAGTGCGATTATTCCACTGATTAAAAGCCAGGAGTGACCTATTGCTCTAAGGATGTTGACTATTTTCTCTGCATTTTCCATCTCCGGTTTTACTTCAAACTTTATGAGTATATAGATTATGGCGATTGCCAGAAGGCTACTGAACACAAACAGAAATATTTTTTTATTTCTGTTTAATTTGATTTGTACTTTTTTTGTATATATTAAAAATCCGCCGGCTATCAAAGGAAATCCTGTTAAAATGAATATGTCTGGCAGGCTGGCAAATGGAGAAATGGATAAATATAATTCGTAATAGATCCAGCTAAACTCTCCGATAAACCAAAATAGAAGTCCGAGAGTTATGAATAAAAAAGCTTTGCCGCTTATGTTCCGTAGGCCGTATGTGCTTGTGAGGTAGGCTCCGCTGGCGAAAGCAAGAAATGTGCTACTAAGATACAAAATGTTTGTTACAGAGCCGTAGAATGGTCCCCACATTTCAAATATGTATGTAAGAGCTGTGACTAGAAATAGTATTGAGTATAACGCGACAAGTACGGATTTTTTGAGGAGATTCATTTTAGGTTTTTTAATTGTTTTTTTGCGTTTCTCTTTCCGATCAGATCTGGCAAGAGCTCGCTCAAAGAAGCGATGATTGTTTGTTCATTTTTGTCTTTGTAAAACTCTTTGTAGAGTTCCAATCCGTGGGAACCGAGATTTACTTCGATGATTTTATAGATTTTGCAGAGGTCGAGTTTTTTTTGCATGTTTTTATTTTAAGGTTCTTTGAGTGAGGATGCAAGGCTTTGAATTGTGGGAAAATCTGCTAGAATGATCGGGCATAATTTTTTTACCCCATTTTTATGATTGAGGACAAGATTGCTTTGGCCCTGAAGGATATCGCCAAGTTTAAGGAGGATATTAAAGGAATCAAGAAGGATATGAAGGCTGAAGAGAAGATTGATAATGATCAATATGAGCAATTGAAGTCTGCTTATAGGGATTTGCGTGGACAGATTAAGGGAATGGAGGAGGATTATTTGGAGGATCTCAAAAAAGATGAGTTTTATAATAAAATGAGGGAGATGAAGGTGAGCAAGGAAGAGGCTTTGGCGCATGCCAGTAAGGATCTTTTTGATGCTGTGGCAAAGTTGCCGGCCAAATTTACGCAATTGAAATTGGAGACTGAGTTTGGGCCGGTGCAGGTTCAAATACAGCCGGAAATGCGAGTTTATGTTAATGGTAAGGAGGAGAAGAATAGGGGAGTTTAGGATGGATCGATTATGTCAATTGCTTTAATCTGTGATATAAGTGTCTTTGTATGTTTTATGATTTGCTTGAATTAGTTGTAAAGTCAGCTACGGATTCCTTTGTGGGGGTGACTGTCTTTGTGGGGGCGGTTTTGATTGTTTTTAATTATTTCGATTACAAAAATGGTGGGGCGCTGATTGGGAAGATTGAGCGAAGCAAGAAGTGGCAGCCCTTGTTTGGTGCTTTGTTGGGAATTATGCCGGGTTGTGGTGGGGCGATTTTGCTTATGCCGCTTTATGTGCGGGGATCGGTTTCTTTTGGTACTGTGGTTGCCACTTTGCTGGCGACTGCGGGAGATGCGGCCTTTGTTTTACTAACGAAATCGGCGGTTGTTTTTTTACAGATTACATTGATAAGTTTTGTCGTAGCCTTGATTTTTGGTTATTTGGTGGATTATATGAATTTGGATGTGCGGGGGCGGGGAGTTAGGGTGGGAAAGTTTAAGAAATGTCGATGTGGGTGCAGAGCGTCTGGGTTGGTGAGTTCTCATATCGGGCACGAGTTGGGGGATGAGTACGGCCGGGCTTTGCATTGTGGTGACGGGCGCAGGTGCGGCGAACAGCATGATGTTGGTTATTATATTACGCATAAGCTTTATTTTGTTTATTTTGTGGTGCTTTTTGTAGGATTGTTTGTGGGAAGTCTGCAGTTGTTCGGGATTAATTTTGAAGGGGGGTGGGTGAGTGTTGTTGGATCTGTGGGGGTTTTGGTGTCCTTGTTTTTTATGATTGCTGCCAAGAGATATTTTGCGGATGATTCTCATGAAGAAGAGGAGATTAAGCGAACGAGTTTGCGGGAGACTTTGGTACATAATGTTAAGGAGACATCTTTTGTCGGGGTGTGGATTTTCGTGGCTTTTTTAGCTTATGAGATTTTGGCTTATTTTGTTGGGGAGACGGTTATTGCGGAGAATTTGGTTTCTATTGGGGCGGTTTCAATTGTGATAGGGGCTTTGGTGGGGATGATCCCGGGTTGTGGGATGCAGATTATTTTTGTGAGTTTGTTTATGAAAGGGCTTGTGCCTTTTCCTGCTCTTGTGGCACAAATGCTTTCTCAGGATGGAGATGCGATGCTTCCTTTGATTTGTCTGGATAAGCGGGCGGCTTTTTGGTTGACGATTTTAACGGGATTTATCGGGATTGTGGTGGGATGTTTGTTTTTGATTTTTAGCTCTTGATGTTATAATTTGTTCGGAATTTTTTAAACCTTCGCCCTATGTTTGATATCAAAGAAATTCTGGCTTATCAGCTAGGTCAGAATACTGTTTATGATTTTTCGAAAGCTTTCTTGATTTTTATTGCTTTGTTTTTGCTGTTTAAGTTGTTTGAAACCGTGGTTGTTGTGCGGCTTAAGAAAATTGCAAAAAATACCAAGAACGATTTTGACGATGTGCTTGTGGAGATAATCGGGAGTATGTCTACCGGATTTTATCTGATTGTGGCTTTGTATTTTCCTTTGATTCACTTGGTAAGGTCGGAGCTGGCTTTAAAAATTATCAAAGCAGTATTTTTGATCGTGGTTGTTTATCAAATAGTAAGATTTGTGCAGAAGCTTGTTGTGTATTGTCTCAATTTGTATTTTATGGGTACGCGCGATGAGAATGACCAGGCAATAACTACTTTTACGGGATTGCGTTTAGTTGTGAGGATTGTTCTTTGGGCGACTGCTGTTTTGTTGATTTTGTCTAATTTGGGTGTGAATATCAATTCCCTTATTGCCAGTTTGGGGATTGGAGGTGTGGCTGTGGCTTTGGCTGTTCAGAATATATTGGGAGATATTTTTAGTTCCTTTACCATTTATTTTGATAGGCCTTTTGAAATCGGGGATTACATTGTGGTGGGGGATCATGATGGTGAGGTCGAAAAGATTGGTTTAAAATCAACCAGAATAAGAACTATGCAGGGGGATTTGCTGATTATTTCCAATAAAGAGTTGACGAGTGAAAGGATCAGAAATTTTAAAAAAATGAGCAGAAGAAGGGCGGATTTTGAGATTGGTGTGACTTATGACACTTCTTCGGCCAAGCTTAAAAAAATCAATGGCCTGGTTAAGAAGATTATTGAAGCTACGAATAAAGTGGAGTTTTGCAGGTCTTACTTTACAGCTTTTGGAGATTTTAGTTTGAAATTCTCTGTGATTTATTATGTTTTGACTCCCGATTATACCGATTTTCTTGAGGCTCAGCAGAATATAAATTTCGAGATTAAAAAGGCTTTTGAAAAAGCCGGGATTGAGATGGCTTTCCCAACTCAGACGGTTTATGTGCAAAAATAAATTTAGCCAAGATTGAGTTTTGTTTCAGTTTTTTTGATGTATGTGGCTACGCTTCCTCCAAGCCAGTCCTTCCTTCCTTCTTTTATTGTGGCATTTGCGTAGTCTATTGAGCCGGAACCTGAAAAATGCATGGCTGCGAGAATTTGGTTGATTGAATAACCGTTATCTTGGAAGCGTGTTAAGGTTTTTTCTCCGTGTGAAAGAATTTTGTTTAGATTTTCGAGGGTGTAGTTGTTCATGATTGTTTCTTGGAGATATTCGTTTTTTAGAAAGGATTCCGGGTTTTGCGGATCAAGCTTTGCTCCATATCTGTTTGCCGTATTGCTGATGAATTGGTATTTGCCAAAAGCCCATTTTCCGGGAACCACTTTTTTTTTACGGCCTTTGTCGTCATTTCTGGCAATGTAATTATGATTACTTTCAATATCGGCAATGGCGCTTTTGTAGGCTGATAGATTGAATTTTGGAGCTTTGTCCAATGCTTCAATATTCTTTTCGCAATCCATTATTACAATCTTTAAATATTTTTGTTCTTCTTCTGGTACAGTTTTTAGCTGTTTTTTTGCTTCTTCTGCCGCTAGACGATAGGTTTCTTTATCTGTGATATTTGGGTGTGATTTGTTTATGGCGGCAAGTAATTCGTTCATTTTTGAACCTATTTTGTCCCTTTCTTTTAGTTTGATTTGATAGGCCAGGTATTCCTGGCGTCCTTTTGTACGGATTGCCTGGTCTTTTGTTAACTGAGCGGTGATTTCTTCCGGAGAGAGTTCTTTTTCATTTAGGATGCGGACTTTGTCGCCGGAAAAGGTTGCCAGATAGAGTCCGGTGGCTTTGTTTCGGAAACAGACCCGATTGTTGATGACGGCGCGTTCTCCGTAGATTAGAGTGCCGTCGGTTTTTTGGACGACTAAGTCTGTGATGCTGGGGTCAAAACCGAAAATTTCGCCGAGCCCAACTTTTGTTTCGTGTCTTTCATCTACACTCTCATAGTCCAGGGTGAACCAGTCATTTTTGTGTGAACTTGTGTAGGCGGCAAGGCGAGCCTTTGTTTCGGCTTTGTAATCGTCTTTGCTGAAGAGAGGTGAAAAGCGGATGTCTTCGATTTTTTTGTTTGCAAGTGTTTGTCTGTCGTCGTGAGAATCGATATCTTTGATGCTTTCGGTAAGATTTTTGTGTAATTTACCTCTGTGTGGGGCCGTTTCTTGTGTACTAAGGCTTTCCGCTGTGAGACTTTCCCACATTGAAATTTTGCTTTTTTCTTTTTTGCTTTCTATTTTTGATTCGGGTTTTTCTATTGGCATAGATTCAGTTAAATCCTTATATTCTAGCACAAAAAGCCTATTCTTGCAAGGCGTGGAAGGGTCATTTGGTTGACTGTATTGAGGAAAAAATGAAAAATGGATAAGGCTTGAGCATGCCCGGATGGTGGAATTGGTAGACACGCAGGACTTAAAATCCTGTTCCAGCAATGGAGTGCGGGTTCGATTCCCGCTCCGGGCACCACTTTTTAGGAGGAGAGTGACGTGTTTGCTGCTTTCTTTCATATCACTTTGATCCCTAAAAAGATTTTATTCTTAACCCTTTTAGTATGAGTACAGAAAGGAAGCGCCAATTTTTGTTGGGTATCTTTGTGATGTCCCTGATTTTGGCGAATGTACTGGGTGCCAAAATTACCGATTTTGACATCCCCGGATGGCTTGCAATGCCGTTCAATGTTATTTTTGCGCCGATTATTTGGATTTTTAACCAAATTTTGGCTGTAACTGGCAACGATTTGCTTAGTTACAAATTTTTCAACATGATTCATGTGAGTGTTGGGATTTTGACAGTTCCGCTAATGTTTTTGATTACAGACATTGTGGAAGAGGTTTGGGGGCGAGAAACCACCAAGGATTTTGTGTTTATTGGTGTTTTGTCGATGATGGCGATGATTTTTATCACTTTTGTTTCTGTCCATCTTCCGCCTGCGGAGAGATTTATGGAGATGAATGAGGCTTATAAATCGATTTTTTCTACTTCGATGAGAATGGCCGCGGCTAGTATTTTGGCTTTTTATCTTGCTCAGATGCACGATATTTGGGCTTTCAATTTTTGGAAGATCAAAACAAAAGGGAAATATCTGTGGCTAAGAAATAATCTTTCAACAATAGTGAGCCAATTGCTTGATTCTTCCATTTTTATGTTTGTGGCTTTCTACAATCCGGAAACTTTCCCAGCTACGCTAGTTATAAAACTCATTTTACCTTATTACATCTTTAAGGTGCTTTTTGCATTATTGGATACACCTTTTGCTTATCTTGGAGTTTGGTGGGCGCGCGGACATCGCGAACCTATTAAGGCCGAGAAAGATTAGTCGTATTTTTCAAAATGGATGGCGTCGGTGGGAACCCCTTGCTTTGTAAGGATCTCGCTGACGCTATTTATCATGGGGCTTAGGCCACAGAGGTAGTATTGGGCTTTGGGGTCGAGGTTTTTGAGATGGTCGGTTACGCGACCTGTGAGGTGGGGGTTGTTTGGGGATTCTGGTTGAGAGATAGCTATTTTGTAGCTGAAATTTGGGTGGGATGCGGTTAGGGATTTTAGTTGGTTTTCGTAGAAAACTCCGGAAATGTAGCGAACGCCAAAAATCAATTGGATGGAGGATTTGTTGCCTTTTTTTAGTTGGTCTTCGATCATTGATTTTAGGGGAGCGATGCCGGTTCCGGTGGCGATAAAGTAGCTGGGGCTTGATTGATTTTGAAATGTGAGTTTGCCGTTTGGTCCGAGAAATTCAATCTCTTGCGCGGGTTTTAGCTGATGAAGCCAGTTGCTGCCGCGGCCGTCTTGCATGAGTTTTATGCAGAGAGTGAGCGGCGTGTTTGGGGCTGAGGCTATGGAGTAGGCGCGGAAGCAGGGAGTTTTTTGGCCGTCGTTTATTTTTATCGTAATAAATTGGCCGGCTTCGTAGGCGAGTGGTTCTTGTGGTTTTAGGATTAGTTCGAAAATATCTTCGGTGAGATTTTTTTTACTTTGGATTGTGGCTTTTTGAAGTCCCATATTTGAGGGTTTTAGATTTGACTTGAGTATAGCTTATCTTTATATTTTCTGCTTATAAATTTTTTTATGTCTTTGCTACTATTGAACAATAAGGGTGAGAAGGTTGATTTTGAGGAAAAGGTGTTATCTCTTTATTCTCAGGAGGAGCTTGCCAATGGTTTGCTTACTTCGGATATGGATGGGACGATGTATGAGCAGGATTTGGGAATTTTGGTGTTTTTACAGAAATTGGGAGATTCAACTTTTTGGACTTTTGATCTAAATAGGTTTAGGGGTTTGCTTTTGCCAAAAGACTATTTTGTGACCTTGCAGGCTGGAGCAGAGGGGGTTTTTGATTCTTTTGAGGGGATGGATGCGGCTAAATGTAGGATGATTTTGGATTTGAAGGAAGATATCTGTTTGCTATATAGAGCTATCAAGTTGGCTAAAATTCGGCAGGAGGAGTTGGATTTGTCTCATCCTTTGGTTAATGAGTTTGCATATAAAATGGTTTTGATGGATGGGTTGGTGATTTCTATGGAACCGTATATGGGGAAACATTTTAAGTTGGCTTATCTTATGCGAACGAGGTTTTTTGCTTCAAAAAATTTCGAAAG
This sequence comes from Patescibacteria group bacterium, assembly GCA_018818755.1. Classification (GTDB taxonomy): domain Bacteria; phylum Patescibacteriota; class Gracilibacteria; order UBA1369; family LOWO2-01-FULL-3; genus JAHIRL01. Next base: position 1,039 of record JAHIRL010000040.1, on the reverse strand, counting down.
AGTTCGATCTTTGGTTCTTGGGGCGATGGATAGAACTGAAGATGACAATATTCTTCTCCAGTCCTATGATGTAAATCAGGATTCTTTGGGGGGGAGATTGAAAGTTGTAAATGAGCCGCCCGTTGAAATTGATCGAGATATTAGGGTGGTGCAAAAGGTGCAGGAGCTTACAAGGATTCTGGTTGAGGATTGTGGTGTTCTTGGAACTGTGGTGACGACAAATTTATATAAAATTGCTGATACTTTTATTAGGGGTGGTGTTTATAAGGATTTGATTGAACGCATTGTGGGAACGCGTCTTAAGATGGTTCGTGGTGGTTGTCTTAATTCTTTAATTGAAGGTCGTCCGGTTATTGGTTTGAGAAAGGCGGAAGTGGCAGAAGAATTGGCACAGCTATATAGGAAAAAACATTTGTTTGCCGCTGGTGATAGTAATGGGGATTTCCATATGGCGGAAAAGGTACTTAGGGAAGGAGGGGTGTTTGTTGGTGTTGGGAAAAGTGTCGATTCTATTACAAAAACTTTCAATGGTCGACTTCTTGAAGCTGTTGGGCAGGAGGCGATGGATGAAAGATTCCTTTGTGCTACTTATTAGTGTATTTTGTGCGCATGAAAATATACGAACTTAAAAATAAAGATGGTAAGGCTCGCAGAGGGGAATTGACTACTGCGCATGGAAAAATTCAAACGCCTTTTTTTATGCCAATTGCTACTGTTGGTGCTGTTAAGGGGGCGCTTGAGCCTTGTGACATTTCTGCGATGGGTTTTGAAATTATTTTGTCCAATACTTATCATTTGCACCTTAGGCCTGGAGAAAAGATGATAAAGGAGCGGGGTGGGCTTGCTAAATTCATGAATTGGAATGGGCCGATTTTAACTGATTCGGGTGGTTTTCAGGTTTTGTCCTTGTCGCGGATTCGAAAAATAACTGAGGAGGGGGTAAAGTTTCAGTCGCATATTGATGGGGCGGATCTTTTTTTGACCCCGGAGAAAGTTGTGGAAATTCAGGCGGATTTGGGGATTGATATTGCGATGGTTT